>JBFGUQ010000241.1:0-4823 GCA_041565515.1 Rhodocyclaceae bacterium
CGGGGCCTTGCCGGGGATGACGCCGGACTGCATCGCGCCCTTGACGAAGGCGGTGACGTCTTCCTTGAGGATGCGGTTCTTCGGGCCGGAGGCCTTCACCTGGGCGAGATCAACGCCCAACTCGCGCCCGAAGGCGCGTACCGACGGGCTGGCGTGGACCTTGCCGCCGAGCTTCACCGCCGACGGTGCTGCTGCTGCGGCAGGGGCCGGCGCAGCGGCGGGCGCCGGCTTGGCCGGCGCGGGTGCCGCAGGGGCAGCCGCTGCCTGAGCCGGCGCGGGTGCTGCTGCGGCGGCACCGGCGGCTTCGACCTTGAGCAGGACGCTGCCTTCGGCGACCTTGTCGCCCACCTTGACCATCACTTCCTTGACCACGCCGGCCGCGCTCGAAGGCACGTCCATGGTGGCCTTGTCGGATTCCAGGGTGCAGATCGCGTCATCGAGCTTGATGGTGTCGCCGACCTTCACGAACAGTTCGATGACCGGGACTTCGTCGAACTCGCCGATGTCCGGCACCTTCACTTCGACCGTGCCACCAGCCGCCGCCGGGGCAGCGGCTGCAGGGGCAGCCGGAGCTGCCGCCGCAGGCGCCGGCGTGGCGGCGGGAGTCGGCGCCTGCGCCGCCGCTTCACCGGCTGCTTCGACCTTGATCAGCAGGCTGCCTTCGGCAACCTTGTCGCCGATGTTGACCAGCACTTCCTTGACCACGCCAGCGGCGGACGAGGGTACGTCCATCGTGGCCTTGTCGGACTCGAGGGTGGCGATGGCGTCATCGACCGCGATGGTGTCACCCACCTTGACGAACAGCTCGATCACCGGGACTTCGTCGAAATCGCCGATGTCCGGCACTTTTACTTCAATGAGTTGGCTCATGCTTTAAGTCTCCTCGGCGCTCAGACGGTCATCGGGTTCGGCTTGTTGGCGTCCAGGTTGTACTTGGCGATGGCGGCGGCGACCTTTTCGCGGTCGAGCTTGCCCTCATCGGCCAGCGCATTGAGTGCGGCAACCGTAACCCAGTAGCGATCCACCTCGAAGAAGTTACGCAGCTTCTCGCGCGTGTCGGAGCGGCCGTAACCATCGGTACCCAGCGTGACGTACCTGTTCTTCACGAAGGGACGAATCTGCTCGGCGAACAGCTTGACGTAGTCGGTAGCGGCGATGACCGGGCCCTCGGCGCCGTCGAGCAACTTCGCGACGTGAGACTGCCTCGGGGTTTCCATCGGATGCAAGAGGTTCCACCGCGCCACGTCCTGGCCGTCCCGCACCAGTTCGTTGAAGCTCGGGCAGCCCCACAGGTCGGCCTCGACGCCCCAGTCGGCCTTGAGCAGGTCCGCGGCAGCCATGACTTCGTTGAAGATCGTGCCCGAGCCGAGCAGCTGCACGCGAAGCTTGCCCTTGCCGCCCTTACGGTACGAGTACATCCCCTTGATGATGTCGCCCTCGGCGCCGGCGGGCATTTCCGGGTGCTCGTAGTTCTCGTTCATCACGGTGATGTAGTAATACACGTCCTCCTGCTCGGCAAACATGCGGCGCATGCCGTCCTGCACCACCACGGCGACCTCGTACTGGAAGGTGGGGTCGTAGCTGATGCAGTTGGGGATCATGTTGGCGAGGATCTGGCTGTGGCCGTCCTCGTGCTGCAGGCCTTCCCCGTTCAGCGTGGTGCGACCTGCCGTGGCGCCGATCAGGAAACCGCGGGTGCGCTGGTCGCCCGCGGCCCAGCACAGGTCCATGGTGCGCTGCATGCCGAACATCGAGTAGAAGATGTAGAACGGCACCATCTGAACGTCATGGACCGAGTAGGCGGTGCCGGCGGCTATCCAGTCGGCCATCGCGCCGGCCTCGTTGATGCCTTCCTGCAGGACCTGACCGGTCTTCGATTCCTTGTAGAACATCAGCTGGTCATGGTCTTCCGGCACGTACTTCTGGCCTTCCTGGTTCCAGATGCCGTACTGGCGGAACATCCCTTCCATGCCGAAGGTGCGCGACTCGTCCGGTGAGATCGGCACGATGTGCTTGCCGATCTGCTTGTTCTTCAGGAGCGTGTTCATGATGCGAACGATCGCCATGGTGGTCGACAGTTCGCGCCCTTCGCCCGAGGCCTTGAGCAACGGCGCGAAGGCATCGAGGCCGGGAACTTCGAGCGCGGCGCTCGCCTTCTCGCGGCGCGTCGGCAGGAAGCCACCCAGGGCCATGCGACGCTGGCGCATGTACTTGTACTCGGGCGAATCTTCCGCGAATTTCAGATAGGGCAGGTCGGCGAGCTTGTCATCGGGCACCGGCAGGTTGAAGCGATCACGGAAGCGGCGGATCGAGTCGAGGTCGAGCTTCTTTTGCTGGTGCGAGATGTTCATCGCCTCGCCCTGCTGGCCCATGCCGTAGCCCTTGATGGTCTTGGCGAGGATGAGCGTCGGCTGACCCTTGTGATTCACCGCGGCGTTGTACGCGGTGAAGATCTTGAAGAGGTCGTGACCGCCGCGATTGAGACTCCAGATCTCGTCATCGGTCCAGTCGGCGACGAGCGCCTTCAGCTCGGGGGTGTTGAAGAAATTCTCGCGCACGTAGGCGCCATCCTTCGCCTTGAAGGTCTGGTACTCGCCATCGCACAGCTCCATCATCCGCCGCTTGAGCAGGCCCTTCTTGTCGCGCTCGAACAGGGTGTCCCAATGCGTGCCCCAGACGAGCTTGATGACGTTCCAGCCCGCACCGCGGAAGGTGCCCTCGAGCTCCTGGATGATCTTGCCGTTGCCGCGCACCGGTCCGTCCAGGCGCTGCAGGTTGCAGTTGATGACGAAGATCAGGTTGTCGAGCTTCTCGCGCGCAGCCATGCCAATGGCACCGAGCGACTCGACCTCGTCGGTTTCACCGTCGCCGAGGAAAGCCCAGACCTTGCGCTTTGCAGTGCGTTCGGCATTGACCAGGTCGCGGCTTGCGAGGTACTTCATGAAACGCGCGGAGTAGATCGCGCACAGCGGACCGAGGCCCATCGATACGGTGGGGAACTGCCAGAAATCGGGCATCAGCCACGGGTGCGGATAGGAGGAGATGCCTTTGCCGTCGGTTTCGAGACGGAAGTTGTCCATCTGCTCGTCGGTCAGGCGGCCGAGCATGTAGGCGCGGGAGTACACGCCGGGCACCGAGTGACCCTGGAAGAAGATCAGGTCACCGTCATGGTCTGCCGAAGGTGCATGCCAGAAGTGGGAAAAGCCCACGTCGTAGAGGGCTGCGGACGAAGCGAACGAGGCGATGTGACCGCCGACGTTGGTGTGCTTGTTGACGCGCACCACCATCGCCATCGCGTTCCAGCGGATGTAGGAATGGAGCTTGATCTCCATGTCCGGGTCGCCGGGGTAGGCCGGTTGCTGGTCGGCGGGAATGGTGTTGATGTACTCGGTGGTCGCCGAGTAGGGAACGTTGAGGCCTTCCTGGCGCGCGTTGGAAATCAGCGACTCGATCAGGTAGTGGGCTCTTTCGGGGCCTTCGTTCTCGATGACGCCGGCAAGGGCGTCAAGCCATTCCTTGGTTTCCTGCGCATCCGTGTCGGTTTGCGGGAGCGTGGTGCTAAGTCCGGTCATGGTCTGTCTCCTCATGACGTGCGATTGGCGATCCCCGCCCGTTCCGGGCAGGAGTGAGGGTGATACGCGCGTGGCGAGACCGGCTGTCGGCTCGACATCGTTTCGAACTATAAAACGTTATTTCGCATTGTGCAACCGTAAGTGTGCGCCGCCGAATCAGGGTGCGTGCGCAGAGCGGACGAAAAAAAGCGCGCTCACGACCGTGAGTGCGCACCGGGATTGTCGAACGGCAGGGAAAAAGATCGGCCGGGGGTGAGGGAGGGAGGGAGAGTCCCCCGGCCGATCGGGAAAGGAGTCGGGGCCGATACTCATCGTTGTGCGGCCCTGAGGCGGTCTTCATCGTAGGCGAAGACCACGCGACCATCCCTGACCTCGCCGAGGTAGATCTGGTTCGAGGCGGTGAAGATTTCGTGATTGTCGGGCGTGAACGGACGCTCGTAGGTCATGATGACCCCTTCTACCGGAGAGCGCAGGTCTTCCAGCGCCTCCCGGATGCGGTTTCCTTCAAGACTGTTCGCCTGACGAATCGCTGCCGCCAGAATGAGCATTGAATCATACCCCTGCGCCGCTGCCGGGGGTACCGGAATCCGCTCGGTGCCCGTGGCCTTGCGCCACGCCTCGAGAAAGACTCGCTGCCTGACCGTTACCGCCTCCTGAATGAAGGTCTGGGGCATGCGGGTGCCTTCGGCATTCGGGCCTGCGTTGTCGATGAAGTTCGACATTGCCAGCGTCCAGCTGCCGATGATGGGCACGCGCCAGTTCAGCCGTGCCATGCCGTTGGCGATCTGTGCAAGCTCCGGACCGATGCCGTAGGTGAGGACTGCCTCCGCGCCTGCTTCGCGCGCGCGCTGCAAGAGCACGGTCATGTCCGCCTGGCGGATCTGGAAGCGCTCGGTGACGACCGGCGCGATGCCCCGCACGGCGAGCGCGCGGATCAGGTCTTCGCCGCCGAGGACGCCGTAGTTCGTGGCATCGTGAAAGATCGCGAGACGCCTGAACCCGCGCCGGTCGATCGCTTCCTCGACGATCATCGCCGCCTGCAAGGTGTCGTTCGCCGAGGCCCGGAACACGTAGTTGTCGGGAAATTCGGGCGGCAGGAACTGCTTTGTTATCAAGGAGCCGGTCGCGACCGAGGTAATGACCGGAATCCGCGCCAACTGGTAATGGCGCTGGCTGGCGAGCGCCACCCAGGTGTTGACGATCCCCAGCCCGGCAACGATGCCCTCCTTGTTGATGAACTCCTGAACGATC
>JBFGUQ010000242.1:0-4815 GCA_041565515.1 Rhodocyclaceae bacterium
GACCGACACGGCGATGATGGTGATCAGCAGGATCAGCGGCGCGCGCAGCCGCCGCAGGATCAGGAAGAAGACGCTGTGATGGCGCGACAGCGGCGTCATCGCCGGGACCCGCTCAACGCCGCTGCATGATGGTTTCCGCGATCAGGATGATCACCGAAACCATGTTCGCGAACAGTGCGCCACCCGACAGCGAGACCACCCGCGCGGTCATCTCGGGCGTGAGGCCGGCGCCGGATACATGTTCTGCGTAGCCCCACACCATGGCCGCGGCGATGAGCTGGAGGTCGGCCACGAGGCTCGTCGACAGATGCACGGCGCCGATCTGGGTGCGGTCGCCGAACTTGAGCACGGTCGCCACCAGGCTGACCACGATGGCGGCGAACAGCTCGTAGATGTCGTGATGCGCCGGGTTGTCGATCTCGCCGACGAAGAAGCCGAAGTTCAGTGTCGCGGCCAGGAAGATGAAGAATCCGAAGATGACCTTTTCAAGGTTCATGCTGTATTCGCCTCAGTTTGCTGTCGTCGTCGGCTGGCGCGCCCTGGCGCCTCCTGCAACGCGATTATAGGCGGCGGCAATGCGAGCCGGCGGCTCGAAGGCCGGCGGGCACCAGGTTCAGGCCCGGATATCGCCATCGACGTAGTACCAGCGGCCAGCCTCACGCACGAAGCGGCTGTTCTCGTGCAGCCGGTGGGCCCGGCCACCGACGCGGAAGCGCGCGATGAACTCGACCTCGGCGTGGTCGGCGTCGATCGATCGCTGTGCCATCACCTGCAGGCCGATCCATTTCGGCCGCGACTCCTGCTCCAGATCGAGCGTGGCCGGGCGGGTGCTGCCGTGCCAGGTGGCGCTGAGCCAGTCGGCATTGCCGAGGCTGTAGGCCGTGTAACGCGAGCGCATCAGCGCCTCGGCGCTGTCGGGCGGGCGTTCGCCTTGCAGCAAAGGGCCGCAGCACTCCGCGAACGGGCGGTCGGAGCCGCAGGGGCAGGGTGACTGCTTCATCGCTTCGGGTCGCATGGCCTGGATTGTGCCCCAGGGGAACGGGGGCGGTCACCTGCCGGGCGGCGGCGGGGCGGCGCAGGATGCACGCCTGGGGTATGCTTTTCGGTGAACGACGCGTTGCACACCGAGGGCTCATGGATTCACATCCGGAAGCGGAGAAACCTGCGCACAAGCACGGCCGCATCAGGCACACGCGGCGCTATCTCATCATCGGCGTGCTGACGGCTGCGCCGCTGTGGGTGACCTGGCTCGTGTTCGACTTCATCCTCACCCAGTTGTCGCGGCTGGGCACGCCATGGGTGGCGGGGCTGTCGCGCGCGCTCCGCCGGACCTCGCCGGCGCTGGCCGATTTCCTCCTGCTGCCGCTGTTCCAGTCGGTGCTGGGCGTGATCATCACCTTGCTGGTGTTCTACCTGCTGGGCTGGCTGGCCTCGCAGGTGATCGGCCAGCGCATCATCGGCTGGCTCGAACGGCTGGTGCAGAGCATTCCACTGGTGGCGGCGATCTACGGCGGCACGAAGCGCTTCCTCGCGGTCGTGAAGGAGAAGCCCGCCGGGGTGCAGCGGGTGGTGCTGATCAGTTTCCCGTCGTCCGACATGAAGGCGGTGGGCTTCGTCACCCGCGTGCTCCGCGACGAGGGCAGCGGTGAGGAGCTGGCCGCGGTATACGTGCCGACCTCGCCCAACCCGACCTCGGGCTACATCGAGATCGTGCCCATCTCGCAGGTCGTCTCCACCGACTGGACCATGGACGAGGCCATGAGCTTCGTCATGACCGGCGGCGCGACCTCCCCCCAGACCATCCGTTTCCGCCGCTCCGCAAGTGCCGTGGCGGAAGACGCCTCGGCGGCGGTCGGCGGCGCCGGCCCGACGCCCCCGACCGCGTGAGCGGCGACGGGCCGAGCCCGGACAGCCGGCGGCACGCTTCAGCCGGCGAGGATCTCGCGCAGCACGTAGGGCAGGATGCCGCCGTGGCGGTAGTACTCGACCTCGATCGGCGTGTCGATGCGACACAGCAGCTTCACCTCGCGCCTGCCACCGTCCGCCGCGTGGATGACCAGCGTGAGTTCCTGCTGCGGGCGCAGGTCGGCATCGACACCGAGGATGTCGAACTGCTCGGTGCCGGTCAGGCCGAGTCCCTGCCAGCCGTCCTCGGCCTCGAACTGCAGCGGCAGCACGCCCATGCCGACGAGGTTGGAGCGGTGGATGCGCTCGAAACTCCTGGCGATCACCGCCTTGACGCCGAGCAGCGCCGTGCCCTTGGCCGCCCAGTCGCGCGAGGAGCCGGTGCCGTACTCCTCGCCCGCGAACACGACGGTTGGCGTGCCGCGCTGCAGATAGGCCGCGGCGGCATCGAAGACCGTGGTCTGCTTGCCGTCGAGCAGGGTGTAGCCGCCCTCGACGCGCTTGCCGTCGGCGTCGGGCGGCAGCATCAGGTTGCGAATGCGCACGTTGGCGAAGGTGCCGCGCACCATCACGTCGTGATGGCCGCGGCGCGAACCGTAGGAGTTGAAATCCTTGCGGTCGACGCCCTGGCTGGCGAGCCATTGCCCGGCCGGTGCGGTCTCGCGGAAGGAGCCGGCCGGCGAGATGTGGTCGGTCGTGACCGAGTCGCCGAGCAGCAGCAGCGCCTTCGCACCGCGGATTTCCGCCACCTCGCCAGGCTGCATCGAAAAGTCGTCGAAGAAGGGCGGGCGCGCGATGTAGGTCGATTCGGGCCAGTCGTAGACCCGGCCCTCCGGCGCGCCGATCGCGTTCCACAACTCGTGGTCCCGGGTGAAGTCGGAATAGAGCCGCCGATAGGTCGCGGGGTCCATCGCGAAAGGCAGGACGGCGGCGATCTCCTCCGAACTCGGCCACAGATCGCGCAGGAAGACCGGTTTGCCCTCGGCGTCGGTGCCGAGCGCCTCGGCCGTGAGATCGATGTTCGCGCGACCGGCGAGGGCGAAGGCCACGACGAGCGGCGGCGAGGCCAGGTAGTTGGCGCGGATGTTGGGGTGGATGCGGGCCTCGAAGTTGCGGTTGCCCGACAGCACCGCCGCCGCCACCAGGTCGTGTTCGGCGATGGCGTCGTTGAACTCGGCGGCGAGATCCCCTGAGTTGCCGATGCAGGTCGTGCAGCCGTAACCGGCCAGCGCGAAACCGAGCCTGGCGAGCGGTTCGAGCAGGCCGGCCTTCCCCAGGTAGTCGGTGACCACCCGCGAGCCCGGTGCAAGCGATGTCTTGATGTGCGGCTGCACGCTCAGGCCGCGCGCTACCGCCTTCTTCGCCAGCAGGCCGGCCGCGATCAGCACCGCCGGGTTGCTCGTGTTGGTGCATGAGGTGATGGCGGCGATGAGTACGTCGCCGTGGCCGAGCTCGATGCCGTCGCGGCCGGTGTCGACACGCTCGGTCAATTGCTGCGGTTCAAGTCCGAAGCCGTTTTCGGACGTCGGAGCCGAGAACTGGCGCTCGAAGGCGCGGCGCATGTCGGGCAGGGCGATGCGGTCCTGCGGGCGCTTCGGGCCTGCAAGCGAGGGCTGGATGCTTGCCAGGTCGAGGGTGAGCGTGCGCGTGTAATCGATCTCGCCCGCCTGCGGGATGCCGAACAACTGCTGTGCGCGGAAGTAGGCCTCGAACAGCGCGCATTCGTCCTCGCTGCGGCCGGTGTCGCGCATGTAGGCGACCGTCTTCTCGTCCACCGGGAAGAAGCCCATCGTCGCCCCGTATTCCGGCGCCATGTTGGCGATCGTGGCGCGATCGGTGACGGTAAGGCTGGCGGTACCGTCGCCGAAGAACTCGACGAACTTGCCGACCACCTTCTCGCCCCGCAACATCTCGGTGACGGTGAGCACCAGGTCGGTCGCTGTGGCGCCTTCGGGAAGTCTGCCGGTGAGTTCGACACCGATGACGTCCGGCGTGAGCAGGTAGACCGGCTGGCCGAGCATCGCGGCTTCGGCTTCGATGCCGCCGACGCCCCAGCCGACGACGCCGAGCGCATTGATCATCGTCGTGTGCGAGTCGGTGCCGACCAGGGTGTCGGGGAAGTAGACGTCCCCCTTGCTTCGCACCCCCCGGAACAGGTACTCGAGATTCACCTGGTGCACGATGCCGATGCCGGGCGGCACGACGCGGAAGGTGTCGAAGGCCTGCATGCCCCATTTCAGGAACTGGTAGCGTTCGCGGTTGCGCTCGAATTCGATCTTCATGTTCTGCCGCAATGCGTCCGGCGTGCCGTAGTGGTCGACTTGGACCGAGTGGTCCACGACGAGATCGACCGCCACCAGGGGTTCGATCCTGTCGGGCTCGCAGCCCTGTTCGACGGCGACGTTTCGCATTGCCGCGAGGTCGGCCAGCAGGGGCACACCGGTGAAATCCTGCAACACGACGCGCGCGACCACGAAGGGAATCTCCGCCGTGCGCTCGGCGTCGGGGCGCCAGTTCGCGAGCTCGCGCACATGCTCTTCGGTGACCTTGTTGCCGTCGCAGTTGCGCAGGACCGACTCGAGCACGATCCGGATCGACACCGGCAGTCGGGAAACGGTCGCGACGCCGCTGGCTTCGAGCGCCGGCAGCGAGTGGTAGGACCCGCCAAGGCCCTGCGGGGTGGAAAAGGACTTGAGGGTGTCTAATCCGGTCTGGGGCATCATCGCTCTCCCTGGTCGTGATCTCGGCTTGTTCTTGTTCCGCACTCGCTGCGACCCCGCGGCGTGCCCGACGTTCCCGGCCCCATGGCGAATGGCATGCCGCGTGCGCGCCGGCGAGAGTAGAATCGGTCCGTCGAAGTCCTGAATCCTGTCGATTTGTGTTGCACTGCACCGCAAGTCTTATAAAAGA
>JBFGUQ010000243.1:0-4812 GCA_041565515.1 Rhodocyclaceae bacterium
GACAACTTCGTCGTTCTCGGCTGCCGCGACTACGAGCTGGTCAGCGATGAAAACGGCAACGAATTGCGCATCAGGCCCGACTCCGGGCTCGGTCTCTTGCGCGGCGGGGGCGACGAAGGCCAGTCGCGCTCGTTTGCGGCCCTGCCGCCCGAACTGAAGGCGCAGGCGCACCTGCCGATCCTGCTGACGGTCACCAAGTCGAATACCAGGTCGACCGTGCATAGGCCGGGCTATCTCGATTACGTCGGGATCAAGACCTTCGACGCCAGCGGGCGGGTAAACGGTGAGCGGCGGGTGATCGGCCTGCTGGCCTCGACCGCCTACAGCACCAACCCGAAGGATATCCCGCTGCTGCGCAACAAGGTCGCGGCGGTGATCGAGCGCGCCGGGCTGCTGCCGGGGGGGCATGCGGCGAAGGCGCTGCTGACGATCCTCGAGCGCTATCCGCGTGACGAACTGTTCCAGATCGGCGTCGAGGAGCTCCATACCCACGCGATGGGCATCCTGCGCCTCGGCGAGCGTCAGCGCACCCGGCTGTTCGTGCGCTGCGATCCCTTTGCGCGCTTCGTCTCCTGCCTCGTGTACGTTCCGCGCGAGCACTACAACACCGCCCAGCGCCAGCGCATGCAGGCCGTTCTGATGGCGGCGTTCAACGGCAGTTCGTCCGAGTTCGATGTGCAGTTCTCGGAGTCCGCGCTGGCGCGCATCCTGATCATCGTGCGGACGCGGGATTCGATCATTCCCCCGTTCGATGTACGGGAGATCGAGCAACGCATCGTGCGCGCCTCCCGGCGCTGGGAGGACGACCTGCAGCAGGTTCTCGTCGAGCAATGCGGCGAGGAGCGCGGCCTGATGCTGCTGCGGAATTACGAAGACGCCTTCCCGGCGGGCTATCGCGAGGAGTATTCGGCGCGGGTGGCGATGTTCGACATCGAGCGGATGGAGTCGCTCGATGAAGAAAACAGCCTGGCAATGAATCTCTATGTTCCGCTCGAGGCACCCACCGGGCGCCTGAATTTCAAGCTCTACCAGGTGGGCGCGCCGGTGGCCTTGTCACGCAGTCTGCCGATGCTCGAGCACATGGGGGTCGGAGTCGTCGAAGAACGGCCCTACGAGGTTGCCCGCGGCGATGGCAGCACGGTATGGATCCATGACTTCGGCCTGACCTTCTCCGGCGCCGAAGGACTCAACATCCACACCATCCGGCCCCTGTTCGAGGATGCGTTCCTGAGAGTGTGGCGCGGCGAGGTCGAGAACGACGACTTCAACCGTCTCACCCTGCTCGTCGGCCTGGGTGCCCGCGAGGTCAGCGTGCTCCGTGCCTATGCCCGGCACATGCGCCAGGCGGCGTTCACCTTCAGTCAGTCGTACATGGAGCAGGCGCTCGCCGCCTATCCGACGCTCACGCGGCAACTGTTCGAACTGTTTCGCCTGCGTTTCGATCCGGCCGAGCAGGGGGATCGCGAAGCGCGCTGCGAGAGTCTGGTAGCGAAGATCGAAGAGGGTCTCAACACGGTTTCCAACCTCGATGAGGACCGCATCCTGCGCCAGTTCCTGGCGATGATCCAGGCGACCCTGCGGACCAACTACTATCAGCCCGACACCGACGGCAATGCCAAGCCTTATATCTCGTTCAAGCTCGCGCCGTCGAAGATACCGAAGCTGCCGCAACCGCTGCCGATGTTCGAGATCTTCGTCTATTCGCCGCGTGTCGAGGGTGTGCACCTGCGCGGCGGAAAGGTCGCCCGCGGCGGCCTGCGCTGGTCGGACCGGATGGAGGATTTCCGCACCGAGATCCTCGGCCTGGTGAAGGCGCAGATCGTCAAGAACGCGGTCATCGTCCCGGTCGGCTCGAAGGGTGGCTTCGTGGTCAAGATGCCGCCGGCCGAAGGCGGGCGCGAGGCCTTGCTGGCCGAGGGCGTCGCCTGCTACCGCACCTTCCTGCGCGGCCTGCTCGACGTCACCGACAATCTCGTCCAGGGCGCGGTGGTGCCGCCGCCGAGCGTGGTGCGCCACGACGAGGACGACCCCTATCTGGTGGTCGCGGCCGACAAGGGTACGGCGACCTTCTCCGACTATGCCAACGAAGTGGCGGCAGAGTACGGCTTCTGGCTCGGCGACGCCTTTGCCTCGGGCGGTTCGGTCGGTTACGACCACAAGAAGATGGGGATCACGGCGCGCGGGGCATGGGAGTCGGTCAAGCGCCACTTCCGTGAACTCGGCGTGGACACCCAGGAACAGGACTTCACCGTTGCCGGGGTCGGCGACATGTCCGGCGACGTGTTCGGAAACGGCATGCTGCTGTCGCGGCACATCCGCCTGCTGGCGGCCTTCGATCACCGGCACATCTTCATCGACCCGGATCCCGATCCCGAGGTCACCTGGGAAGAGCGCGCCCGCATGTTCGCGCTGCCGCGTTCATCCTGGGACGACTACGACAGGACGCTGATCTCCGAGGGCGGCGGTGTGTGGCCGCGCAGCGCGAAGTCGATCAAGCTCTCGGCGCGCGCCCGGGAGGTGCTCGGCATCGAGGACGAGGCCCTCACGCCCACGGAGCTGATTCGTTGCATCCTCAAGGCGCCGGTCGACCTGCTCTACAACGGTGGCATCGGCACCTACATCAAGGCCACGAGCGAGACCGATGCGTCCGTGGGCGACCGCGCCAACGATGCGGTGCGGGTGAATGGCGCCGAACTGGCCTGCAAGGTGTTCGGCGAAGGGGGCAACCTGGGTGCGACCCAGCTCGGGCGCATCGAATTCGCCCTCAAGGGCGGCAAGGTCTATACGGACGCGATCGACAACTCGGGCGGGGTGGATTGTTCCGACCACGAGGTGAACATCAAGATCCTGCTCAACAGCGTGGTCGCCGAAGGCGAGCTGACGCTCAAGCAGCGCAACCAGTTGCTTGCCGACATGACCGAGGAAGTGGCGACGCTGGTGCTGCGGGACAACTACGCGCAAACGCAGATCCTGTCGGTGACTCGCGCACGTGGTACGGCCCTGCTCGACGAGCAGGCCGAGTTCATCCGCAGGCTCAGTATTGCCGGCCGGCTCAATCGCAAGATCGAGTTCCTGCCGATGGACGATGAGATCGGCGAGCGCAAGGCGGCGCGGCTCGGGCTGGTGGCGCCGGAGCTTGCGATCCTGCTCGCGTACGGCAAGATCGAGCTCTACGACGAGGTGCTGGCCTCGAACGTGCCCGACGACCCTTACATCTCCACAGCGCTCATCCGCTACTTCCCGAAGCCGCTGCGGGAGCGCTTCGAGGCGCAGATACTGCAGCATCCGCTGCGCCGCGAGATCATCTCGACACACGTCATCAACAGCATGGTCAATCGGGTCGGTCCGACCTTCGTCGGCCGGCTGCAGTCCGACGTGGGCGCCTCGGCGCCGGACGTGGTGCGGGCTTACCTCGCGACGCGGGAGGTGTTCGGCCTGGTGCCGATCTGGCGCGAGATCGAGGCGCTCGACAACCGCGTGGCGGATGCCGTGCAGACCGGCCTGATCCTGGATACGGCCCGTCTGGTGCAGCGCGGCACGATGTGGTTCCTGCGGCATCGCGACTGGCTGGAGGACCTGCAGACGACCTTGAGCCACTTCTCGCCGGGGGTCACCACGCTCGGCGCCGGGCTGCGCGATCTCGTCACTCCTGCCTATCGGGACGAACTGGACGCGATGGTGGCGACATACGTCGACAAGGGTGTGCCTCAGGCGCTCGCGCACCGCATAGCGGCGCTCGAGGAACTCTACTCGGGGCTGGATCTGGTCGAGGTGACGGCAGAGAGCGGCCGCCCCGAAGCGACCGCGGCCAGTGTCTACTTCGGGCTCGGCGGCGACCTCGATCTGCACTGGCTCGGTCACCAGATCGACAACCTGCCGGCAGACACCCGCTGGCAGGTGCTCGCCCGCTCGGCCCTGCGCGTGGATCTTTCATCGCAGGCGCGCACGCTGGCGGCGGATGCGTTGCGGCTGTCGCCCGAGATCGATGACCCGGAAGAGCTGCGCCAGGCTTGGGCGGCACGCCACCGCTTCCACATCGATCGTTACCGCCACCTGCTGACGGATGTGCAGGCCAGCCCGAGCATCGACATGCCCATGGTGTCGGTGTTGCTGCGCGAGTTGCGCAGCATGTCCTGACGCTTGCGGGAGAGCAGGCGGCCGCGACGATGCGCGCCGCCTGCTGACTGCGAGGGGGCGGATCGGTTATCATCGCGCTTTCCCGCAGTGCAGTTCTCATGACCAAATACGTCTTCGTTACCGGCGGTGTCGTGTCCTCTCTGGGCAAGGGCATCGCCGCAGCCTCTCTCGGGGCCATTCTGGAATCCCGCGGCATCAAGGTCACGCACCTGAAGCTGGACCCCTACATCAACGTCGATCCGGGCACGATGAGCCCGTTTCAGCACGGCGAGGTCTTCGTCACCGAAGACGGCGCGGAAACCGATCTCGACCTCGGCCATTACGAGCGCTTCACCAGCGCCAAGATGAGCAAGCGCAACAACTTCACCACCGGGCAGATATACGAGGCGGTGATCAAGAAGGAGCGGCGCGGCGAGTATCTGGGCAAGACGGTGCAGGTGATCCCGCACATCACCAACGAGATCCAGTCCTTCGTCGAGCGCGGCGCTGCGGCGGCCTGGAGTGGTGCCACCGACGTGGCGATCGTCGAGATCGGCGGCACGGTGGGCGACATCGAGTCGTTGCCGTTCTTGGAGGCGGTGCGCCAACTGCGGCTCGAGCAGGGCACCGACACGCTGTTCGTCCACGTCACCTTGGTGCCGTTCATCCGGTCGGCGGGCGAGATGAAGACCAAGC
>JBFGUQ010000244.1:0-4806 GCA_041565515.1 Rhodocyclaceae bacterium
AGGTCGATCGACGTCAGATCGAGTGAGGGCGTGGCGGGCACCGGGGACTCGGCAGGGGTCTCGATGTCGAAATCGAAGTCGAAGTCGAGCAGATTGCTGTCAAAACTGGTCTTCTCCAGATCGACGACAGGCGCTTCCGGCTCGGCCACTGCGGCGTCCTTCTCACCCTTGTCCTTCTCGGTCTTGTCCTTCTCGGTCTTGTCCTTCTCGGTCTTGTCCTTCTCGGTCTTGCCGGTTTCACGCGCCTCCTGGCCGCCAGCAACTTCGGACTCGTCAGAGCCTTGCGTGCCGGAGCCGTCCGCTGCCGAATGCACGACGGTGGCATTGAGGTCGAAGGCGTCGGACTTCGCCGTGTCGGCGTCGAAGTCGGGGAGATCGAACTCAAGCCCGTCGTCGACCATTCCCCGGATGTCGTCGAGCATCGTCACCTCGCTCTGGTCGCTGTCGGCAGGCGCGGCCGGTGCGCCCTCGGCTTCGCCGTCACCGAGGTCGAGGTCGAAGGTGAGATCCTCGGCCTGCTCTGCGGCGGGCGGCGCAGCCGGGGGAGCGGCGGGCTTCGCTGCCGGCGGCGTGCTCGCCGACAAGTCGGCATCGGCATCGGCATCCGCGTCGAGATCGAGCTCGAAGTCGATTGCATCCACGTCGATCTCCGGCGTATCGCCGGACTCACCCTTCGCCGCGCCGCTGCCCGCATCCGGCGAGGCCGCGCCCTTGTCCGCCGGTTCGTCGCCCGACAATTGCCCGATGTCGCCGGGCATGGTCCAGGTGTTCTTCATCTGCGACAGGCTGGGCTCGGCGACGGGGGTCGAGGACGTGAAGTCCAGGTTGGACAGCGACTGCACGTCCGGCTTGTCCGACCCAGCGTCCGCGGGCGGCCGTTTCGACGCGCCATCCGCGGGCTTTGCCCCCGCAGTCACGTCGGTTGCTGCGCCCTGCCCGCGCCGCGGCTCGCCCTCGGTGAGGGTCGTTGCGGCCGCCGCTGCGGCGGCCGCGGCAACACCCGGTACGACGCCGCCGGCCGGCATCTCGGTGCGCGGCGCGAAGATGTCGTCCTCGCCCTCTTCACCCTTGCTGTACAGCGCGTTCTCCGGGTCGAGCTTGCGGCCCATCGCTGCGGCCTTCTCCCAGTCGCGCCCTTGTCCACCGCTGCGCGAGAAGAGCTCGGTCGCCACCGCCTCGAACTGCTTCACGCTCTTGCGCTGGGCGTAGATCTCGAGCAGTTTCAGATGAATCGCGGTGCGCGTCGGGTCGGCCTTCAGGGCATCCTGAAGGATCTCCTCGGCCTGCGCGTCACGGCCGTAAGCCATGTACACATCCGCTTCGGCTACCGGATCGACGCCCTCGTCCGTATCGATCGAGGACAGCCCGGACTGGCTGAAGTCGGTATGGATGAGGCTGTGCCCGGTATCGACGCTCTGCCCCCCGGTTCCACCGAACGCGGCCTGGCTGTCCGCCGGGAACTCGCTGAGCAAGGCCCCGTCGCCCGCTGCCGCTTCGGTTTCCTTGCGGCGCTGGCGCGCCTTGAGCCCGGCATAGGCGAGCAGCAATACCAGGATGCCTCCGCCGCCCGCCACCAAGGCGGGATCGGCCATCAGTGAATCCACGAAACTCGGCTGCGCCGGCTCGGGCGCGGCTGCGGGGGGCGCAGGCTGCGCCGGCGCGACAGGTGCAGCCGCCGTGGGCGCCGGTGCGGGAGCCGGTTGCGCCTCGGCCGCAAGCGGCGGCGGTGGCGTCGCAACGGCCGAATCCGGTGCGGCGGGCGCCGCGGGGGCGGCGCCGGCCTGCTGCTGCATCTGGCCGAGGGCGCCCCCCTGCACTTCGAGCAGCTTCTGCAGGTCACGAATGCTCTGCTCCAGCTGCCCGAGGCGCGCGTTGGCCTCCTCTAGGGCCTTCTCCCGTGTTGCCAGTTCCTCTTCCAGCGCCTGCAGGCGGCTCTCGGCATCGCCTGCGCCCTCGGCGCGAGCGGTCGAGACGCGCACCTGATCGCCCGCTTCCGAGGGCGCGCGCGCGTCTTCGACCCTGGGCACGACCTGGCCTGAGCTGGCCTGACCCGCGTCTGCCGCCGGCGTCGGCCGCTGAGTTTCCGCGGCGCTTGCGAGCCCCTTGCGGTAGGCCTGGAAATCGGCCGCCTGGGCGCGGATCTCGCGACGGGCCTCGGCCGGGTCGATCGCCCGCACGGCCTCGGCTGCCGGAATGGTGAGCACGCTTCCAGCGCGCAGGCGGCTGATGTTCTCGTCGTCGAAGGCACCGGGATTGGCGCGAAAAAGCGCGAACAGCATCTGGTCGAGATTGGCGCCCGACTGCAGGTTGGCCCCTGCGATGCGCCGCAGCGTGTCGCCGCGGCGAACCGTGTAGCGCTCGGGACGGCTCACCGCCGGGGTCGCGGCCGGCAGCTGCACCGGCGGCGTCACCGCGGCCCGCGCTGCGGGTACGGGCGCAGGCGTCGCGACGGCGGCCGCGACCGGCTTCGGCGCGGCGATGTCGACCGGATCGAGGAGGAAGGTATATTCGCGGGCCAGCCGGCCGTTGGCCCAGTTGAGCTCGACGAGCACATCGACGAACGGCTCGTTGATCGGGCGGTCGCTCGACAGGCGGATGACCGGCCGCGACGAGCGCGTATCGACGCTGACCCTGAGGCCGGTGACGACCGGTGCGTAGGCCAGGTTCGCTGCCCGAAACGCTTCCGGCGAACCGATGCGGGCCGACAGCGACTGGAGTTCCTGTGGCGTCGCGCTGACTTGGATCTCGGCGCGCAGCGGCTGGCCCAAGCCACTGAAAACGTTGATCTGTCCCAGGCCGGCAGCGTGACTACCCAGAGGGAGCGAGGCGATCGCTACCGCGATCAGAGATGCTTTGAGCGACGTCTTAATGGTGGTCTTCAAACCGTGTTTCCCCCGAAGCCAAGCCTGGATTTACAAAGCGTCATGGTTTTGGGCTAGCAATCTAGCATTTTCACGAAGTTCACGCAGCAATCCGTTCAATTGCAAGGGATTCCCCGTGAATTCGTACCGCAAGCGAACAACCCCGAAAAACAAACAGGGGGCATCTGCCCCCTGTTAACGGACTCAAGGCGATTTTCTTAACGCTCGAGCAGAATGCGGAGCATGCGGCGCAGCGGCTCGGCCGCGCCCCACAGCAACTGGTCGCCGACGGTAAAGGCACCGAGGTATTCGGGCCCCATCGCCAACTTGTGCAGACGACCGACCGGCACGCTCAGCGTGCCGGTCACGGCCGTCGGGGTCAGGTCGCGCTCGGTCGTCTCGCGCTCGTTCGGGACCACCTTAACCCAAGCGTTGGCACCGGCGATGATTTCGGTGATTTCATCGAGCGGCAGATCCTTCTTGAGCTTGATGGTAAGCGCCTGCGAATGACAGCGCATGGCGCCGATGCGCACGCACAGGCCGTCGATCGGAATCGACCCCGCGGTGCGGAATGGCGCATGGCCGAGGATCTTGTTGCACTCGGCACCGCCCTTCCATTCCTCCTTGCTCTGGCCATGATCGACGGGCACGTCGATCCACGGGATCAGGCTGCCCGCCAGCGGCGTGTTGCGGAAGTTCTTCTTCGGGAAGCCGGGCGACCGCATGGTCTCGGCGACCTTGCGGTCGATTTCCAGAATCGCCGATGCGGGGTCGGCAAGCAGATCCTTCACCGAGTCGTGGATCGTGCCCATCTGGCTGATGAGCTCGCGCATGTTCTGCGCGCCCGCGCCGGAGGCCGCCTGGTAGGTCATTGCCGAGATCCATTCGACCAGACCGTGCCGGAACAGGCCGCCAAGGCCCATCAGCATCAGCGACACCGTGCAGTTGCCGCCGATCCAGTTGCGCCCGCCCTTGGCCAGCGCGGCGTCGATGACATTGCGGTTGACCGGATCGAGAATGATCACCGCGTCGTCGGCCATGCGCAGCGCACTGGCGGCATCGATCCAGTGCCCCTTCCAGCCCGTGGCACGCAGCTTCGGATACACCTCCTTGGTGTAGTCACCCCCCTGGCAGGTGATGACGACGTCGCAGGCCTTGAGCGCATCGATATTCGATGCGTCCTGCAGGGCGTCTGCCGCTTCCTTGCCGGCGAACACCGGCGCCTTCCCACCCGCATTCGAGGTGGAGAAATACACCGGTTCGATATGGGCGAAGTCGCCCTCTTCCACCATGCGCTGCATCAGCACGGAACCCACCATTCCGCGCCAGCCAACCAGACCGACTCGATTCATTTTCCCTACCTTTTCATCTACCGATATTGCCTACAGCGCCGCGAGCACCGCGTCGCCCATTTCCTTCGTTCCGACCCGCTTCGTACCCGGCTCGAAGATGTCGCCGGTTCGATATCCCTGAGCCAGCACCTTCTTCACCGCGTTCTCGATGCGTTGCGCAGCCTCCTCCTGACTGAAGCTATAGCGCAGCATCATCGCCACCGAAAGTATCGTGGCGAGCGGGTTGGCGAGCCCCTTGCCGGCGATATCCGGCGCGGAACCGTGCGACGGCTCGTACAGGCCCTTGTTGTTCGCGTCCAGCGAAGCCGAAGGCAGCATGCCGATCGAGCCGGTGAGCATCGAGGCCTCGTCGGACAGGATGTCGCCGAACATGTTGCCGGTAACCATCACGTCGAACTGCTTGGGATTGCGCACGAGCTGCATCGCCGCGTTGTCGACGAGCATGTGGGAGAGTTCGACCTCAGGGTACTCCTTCCCCACTTCTTCGGCGATGTCGCGCCACAGCTGGGTGCATTCGAGCACGTTCATCTTGTCGACCGAGCACAGCCTGCGGCCGCGCTTCATCGCCGCCTCGAAGGCCACGCGCAGGATGC
>JBFGUQ010000245.1:0-4792 GCA_041565515.1 Rhodocyclaceae bacterium
CCTGCGCCACCTGTTCACCCACCTGATCGACAACGGCAAGCTGCTCGCGGTCGAGCCGTACGACGACAGCCACCTGCACATCGACGCCGCCGACGTGCTCGGCGGCTTGCGCCGCGGACGCGGCGACTGGGAGCGCGACGTGCCCGAGGCCGTCGCCCAGCGCATCATGGAAAACCGCCTGCTCGGCTACGACACGGAGTGATCCGGGGCAGCCGCGCCCGGCTTGCCGCCCCTCAGGCGGCGCTGCGCCCGGCGGCGATCAGGCGCTTGATCTCGGGCACGCAGGAGCCGCAGGACGTGCCGCACTTGAGCCGGTCCTGCAACTCGTCGAAGCCGGCCCCGCCGGCGATCGCCGCGGTGATGTCGTTCTCGGCGACGTCGAGGCAGTTGCACAGGATCCGTCCGCGGCCCTTCGCCGCCGCCGGCGGTGCCGCCAGCGGCGCCAGCAGCCAGCGCCGCAGTTCGGCCGTCGACTGGCGGTCGACCATCACGTCGCGCAGCCAGGCGCCGGCAACGGTCTCGCCGGCGAGGCGCAGCCCCACCAGGCGGTCGTCCTCGATCAGCGCGCGCTTGCTGATCCCGCGGCGGCTGTCCTCGTACGACAGGCAATCATCCGTATCGAGTCCGACCAGCACGTCGAGCTCACCCAGCCAGGCTTCCGGGATCGGCTGGTCGTGCGCGATGCGCAGGACCACCGCCGGATTGTCCCGCCCCGCCAGCGCCAGCGAGGCGTAGGCGAAGCGCTCGAGCCAGGGCACGAGCGCCTCGGCCTGCTCGGTCACCGCCTGGTCGCTGCGCTCGGCACGCATGAGCAGCATCTGGTAAGGCAGATCGAGCTTCTCGACCTGGATCGCGGCGTGCTTGAGCTCCGGCTGCCTGGAGAACGGATCGAAATCCTTCGGCATCAGCACATTGACGCCGGCCGAATTGAGCACGTTGCGTCCCCAGTGCATGGCGACGAAGGCCTGGCCCTTGCGGATGTCGTCGGAGGCGACCGCACGCAGGACGATCTCGCCGCGGCGGCTCTTCACCTTCACCATGCCACCCTCGGGCGGAATGCCGCGCTTGGCGAGGTCGTCGGCGTGCAGTTCGATACGTGCCTCGTCGACATGGCTGTAGAGGCGCGCGACCTTGCCGGTGCGACTCATGCCGTGCCACTGGTCGCGCAGGCGCCCGGTGTTCAGATGCAGCGGGTAGCGCGCATCGACCCGGTCGACGGTCAGCGCCTGAGTGGGGACGACGAAGCGGGCACGGCCGCTGGCGGTGGGAAAGCGGCCATCGCCATACAGACGCACGCGCGCCGCCGCGTCGTCCGCGCCGGCACCTGCCGGAAATGGCCACTGCTGTGGCCCGGCGGCCTCGAGCATGGCGTAGTCGAGGCCAGTGATGTCGAGGTCGCGCCCGGCCGTCGTGGCCGCGTGTTCGGTAAACACCGCCTCGACCGACTCGTAGTCGAACAGGCGCGCGGCCTCCGGCCTGCCGATCAGGGGGCCGAGCGCGAGGGCGAAATCGCGCATGATGCGCCAGTCCGGCCGCGCCTCGCCCGGCGCCGGCACGGCCGCACGCACGCGGCTGATGCGACGCTCGGAGTTGGTCACCGTGCCCTCCTTCTCACCCCAGCTCGCTGCAGGCAGCAGCAGGTCCGCGAAGGCTGCGGTCTCGGTGCTGCGATACGCTTCCTGCAGCACGACGAAGTCGCACCGCCCGAGCGCTTCGCGCACCAGTTCCTGTTCCGGCATCGACTGCGCCGGGTTGGTACAGGCGATCCACAAGGCCTTGATGCGGCCCTCGCGCGCGGCCTCGAACAGTTCGACCGCCGACAGGCCGGGTTTTTCGGGCACGCTGTCCACGCCCCAAAGGCGCGCCAGCTCGTCCCGATGCGCCGGGTCGGCCAGATCGCGGTGTCCGGACATCAGGTTGGACAGGCCGCCGACCTCGCGCCCGCCCATCGCATTGGGCTGGCCGGTGAGCGAGAACGGGCCGCAGCCGGGCTTGCCGATCTTGCCGGTCGCCAGCGACAGCGCGATCAGTGCCGCGCCGTTGTGCGTGCCGTGGGCCGACTGGTTCAGGCCCTGGCACCACAGCGACATCGACGCCGGCGCCTGGCCCCACCAGCGCGCAGCGGTGATGATGTCCTCGGCCTTGAGGCCGCAGACCTGGGCGGCGATCGCCGGCGTGACGTCGCGGACGTGGTCGCGCAGGGCCTCGAAGCCCTCGGTGTGGGCGGCGATGAAGGCCTGGTCGACCAGTCCTTCCCAAAGCAGCACGTGCAGCATCGCGTTGTACAGCCAGATGTCGGTGCCGGGCAGCAGCGCCAGGTGCAGGTCGGCACCGGCGGCGGTGTCGGTGCGGCGCGGATCGACGACGACGATCTTCATCTCCGGCCTCGCCTTCCTGGCGTCCTCGATGCGCCGATACGCGATCGGATGCGCATAGGCCGGATTGGCCCCGGCGATGAGCACGCAGTCGGCGTGGTCGAAATCCTCGTACGCACACGGCGGCGCGTCGGCACCCAGCGTCTGCTTGTAGGCGGCGACCGCGCTCGACATGCACAGGCGCGAATTGGTGTCGACGTTGTTGCTGCCGATCAGCCCCTTCATCGCCTTGTTGAAGACGTAGTAGTCCTCGGTCAGCAGCTGGCCGGAGATGTAGAAGCCGACCGCGTCGGGGCCGTCGGTGTTGATGACGTCGGCGAAGCGCCGGGCGGCGGCGGCGATCGCCTCGTCCCAGCCCACTCGCCGATGCGCCTCGTGCTTGCCCGCGCGCAGCCTTGGGTGCTGCAGGCGGGTCTCGGTACGCGCGGTCAGGTGCAGGGTCGCGCCCTTGGTGCACAGGCGGCCGAAGTTGGCCGGATGGTCCGGATCTCCGCGCACGCCGGTAATGCGCGCGCCGTCGCTTTCGATGAGCACGCCACAGCCGACGCCGCAGTAAGGGCAGGTGGCTTTCGTTTCCATCTGAATCTCCACGTCTTTTCCACGGGACCAGCCCCGCGCGTTTCGCAGGCGCATGCGCCGCGACGAATCAGGCCTTGAGCAGGACCTGGCCGTCGGCGACGCGCACCGCGAACGACTTCGAGCAGCCGACGTCGGGCGCGACCGCCTGCCCCGTTTCCAGTTCCAGCTTCCAGCCGTGCAGCGGGCAGGTCACCTGGCGGCCATGGACGATGCCCTGCGACAGCGGGCCGCCCTTGTGCGGGCACTTGTCGTGCATGGCGAAGACCTCGTCGTCCGCATTGCGGAAGATGGCGATGTCGCCGCCCTTGGCCCTGACCACCCGTGCGCCGAGCACCGGTATGTCCTCGATCGCGCAGATCGTCTTCCAGCCAGTGTCGCCTGCTTCCGCGCCGGCGCCGAGCGCCACGTTGTTTTCCGTTGTCATGACCATCCTCATGCTTCCAGTGTTTCGTACTGCCGGCGCAGGTTCGCGGCGGCGTCGTCGGCCGCGCGCTCGGCCCACGGGTCCTTGTAATCCTGCACCGCGAACAGCAGTCGCTCATGCAGGGCCTTGCGGTTCTCGGCGTCGTCGACCACGAGCTTCTTGACGTGCTCGAGACCGACGCGATGCACGTAGTGCACCGTCCGCTCGAGATAGAAGGCCTCCTCGCGATAGAGCTGGATGAAGGCGGCCGAGTACTCGAGCACCTCCTCGCGGGTGGCGACCTTGCACAGGAACTGCGCGACCTCGGTCTTGATGCCGCCGTTGCCGGCGACATAGAGCTCCCAGCCCGAATCGACGCCGATCACGCCGACGTCCTTGATGCCGGACTCGGCGCAGTTGCGCGGGCAGCCGGAGACCGCGAGCTTGACCTTGTGCGGCGACCACATGCCGAACATCATCCGCTCGAGATCGACGCCCATGGCCATCGAGCGCTGGGTGCCGAAGCGGCAATGCTCGGCGCCGACGCAGGTCTTCACCGTGCGGATGCTCTTGCCGTAGGCGTGGCCCGAGACCATGCCGAGATCCTTCCACACCAGGGGCAGGTCTTCGCGCTTGACCCCGAGCAGGTCGATGCGCTGGCCGCCGGTCACCTTCACCGTCGGAATCTCGTACTTGTCGGCCACGTCGGCGATGCGCCGCAGTTCGGCCGCGTTGGTGATGCCGCCGAGCATGCGCGGCACGACCGAGTAGGTGCCGTCCTTCTGGATGTTGGCGTGGGCGCGCTCGTTGATGAAGCGGCTCTGCGGGTCGTCCTCGGCCTCGTGCGGCCAGGTCGAGATCAGGTAGTAGTTCAGCGCCGGGCGGCAGGTCGCGCAGCCGTTGGGCGTCTTCCATCCCATCACCTCGATCGCCTGCGGGATCGACAGCAGCTTGTGCGACCGGATCGCCTTGCGCACCTCGCCGTGCGACAGCTCGGTGCAGGCGCACACCGCCTTGTCGTGCGCGCTCACCATCTGGTAGGCGCCGCCGACGGTGGAGGCGAGGATCTGCTCGACCAGTCCGGTGCAGGAGCCGCAACTCGAGGCCGCCTTGGTGTGCTTCTTGACGTCGTCGAGCGAGAACAGGCCGTTCTCCTTGATCGCCTTGACGATCGTGCCCTTGCATACGCCGTTGCAGCCGCACACCTCGGCGCTGTCGGCCATCGCCGCCGCGCGATTCTCGCCCTTGTGGCCGGTGTCGCCGAGGTGGTTCTGGCCGAACATCAGGTGGTCACGGATCTCATGGACGTCCTGCTGGTCCTTCATCAGCTGGAAGTACCAGGCGCCGTCGGCGGTGTCGCCGTAGAGCACGGAGCCGACGATGCGGTTCTGGCGGATGACGATGCGCTTGTACACTCCCCCCTGCTTGTCGTGCA
>JBFGUQ010000246.1:0-4730 GCA_041565515.1 Rhodocyclaceae bacterium
GCTCGATGCCGCGGGCGTCGAGCGCGTGCTCAATCCGTTCAACGATGCCGCCGACTACGCGGCACGGCGCTTTGCCGCCGAGATCTCCACCTCCAGGGAGGAGGCGTCATGACCCGCATCCATACCGTCCTCGCGGCCACCGACCTGTCCGCGCCGGCGCGCCACGCGGTGGCGCGAGCCGCCCTGCTGGCGCGTGATGCCGGCGCGCGCCTGGCCCTCGAGCATGTGGTAAGCATCGGGGCGCTCGAATCGCTGCGCCAGCTGTTCGCGACGGTGCCGGCGGACCTGCAGCAGCGCCTGCTCGACGGCGCGCGCGCCGAGGTGGAGCAACTGGCCGCGGAGATCGCCGAGCGTCATGGGGTGTCCGCCGATGTTCATCTGGCGGTCGGGGCCGTGCTGGACGCGATCGCCGACTACGCGGATGCGGTCGACGCCGACGTCATTGTGATGGGCGCACTCGGCGCAGGCTTCATGAGCGAGTTGCGCGTCGGCACGACCACGGAACGCGTACTGCGCAAGACCGCCCGCCCGCTCCTGGTGGTCAAGCAGATGCCCCACGAGGCGTATCGGCGGGTTCTCGTCCCGGTGGATTTCTCGTCGCGTTCGATGGGCACGCTGCGCCTCGCACATGCCATCGCGCCGAATGCGGAAATCGTGCTCGTCCATGCCTTCGAGGTGCCCTTCGAGGGCAAGCTGCGCTACGCCGGGATCGACGAGCACGAACGGTCGGGACTGCGCATCAACGCCAAGCGCGAGGCCGCCGCGCGCATGAACGACATGATCGCGCGCTCCGGCATCGACGAGATGATCGTGCGCCGTGTCGTCATCCACGGCGATCCGAGTACGCGCATCCTCGAGCAGGAGCAGGAGCAGGACTGCGACCTCATCGTGATCGGCAAGCGCGGCCAGGGCATCTTCGAGGAGCTGCTGCTGGGCAGCGTCACCAAGCATGTCCTGACCCAGTCGGTGCGCGACGTGCTGGTGGCAGATCGCGTGTCCGCCTGAGCGCCCTCGCAACCCCTCGGCTGCGCGCTGTGCGGCCGCGCCGAGCCGGCGTACACTGCCGCCTTGACCGTCAGCGCCCGCCGACAACGGAGAGAAAATGAGAACCGAACACGCCCCGACAATCAAGCGTGCCGACTACCGGCCGCTGCCGTGGACGGTGGACACCGTCGACCTGCATTTCAGCCTCGATCCCGACGCCACGATCGTGAGCAACCGCATGGTGTGCGTGCGCAACCCGCAGGCGGAGGCGGGGCCGATCCGGCTGTGGGGCGAGGATCTCGAGCGTCTGTCGCTCACCGTCGACGGCAAGGCGCCGACGGGCGTTCGCGAGTCCGGCGCCCTGCTCGAGATCGATGCCGAGGGCGAGCGCGTGGTGGTCGAGGTGAGCACACGCATCGATCCGCGCAAGAACACCACGCTGTCCGGTCTCTACCTGTCCAGCGGCGGCTTCTTCACCCAATGCGAAGCCGAGGGCTTTCGCCGCATCACCTGCTTCCCGGATCGCCCGGACGTGATGGCGCGTTACACCGTCACCCTCGAGGCCGACCGCGCTGCCTGTCCGGTGTTGTTGTCCAACGGCAATCTGCTGGAAACGGGCGAGCTCGAAGGTGGGCGCCATTTCGCGCGCTGGGAGGATCCGTTTCCGAAACCGAGCTACCTGTTCGCGCTCGTGGCGGCGAAGCTGGTTGCGCTCGAGCGCAAGGTCACGACTGCTTCCGGGCGCGAGGTGCTGCTGCAGGTTTGGGTCGAGGAGGGCAATCTCGACCGCAGCGAGCACGCGATGGATTCGCTCGTTCATTCGATGCGCTGGGACGAGGAGACCTTCGGACTCGAACTCGACCTCGACCGCTTCATGATCGTCGCCGTCGCCGATTTCAACATGGGCGCGATGGAGAACAAGGGTCTCAACATCTTCAACACCAAGTTCGTGCTGGCCAAGCCCGACACCGCCACCGATATCGACTACGAGAATGTCGAGAGCGTGGTCGCCCACGAGTATTTCCACAACTGGACCGGCAACCGCGTCACCTGCCGCGACTGGTTCCAGCTGACCTTGAAGGAAGGCCTCACCGTCTTCCGCGACCAGCAGTTTTCCGCCGACATGCTCGGGCGGATGGCCAGCGAGGCTGCCGGCCCCGAAGCCGCCGCCTCGGCGCGGGCGGTAAAGCGCATCGACGACGTGCGCGTGCTGCGCGCCGCGCAGTTCCCGGAGGACGCCGGTCCGATGGCGCATCCGATCCGGCCGGATGCCTACCAGGAAATCAACAACTTCTACACCGCCACGGTGTACGAGAAGGGCGCCGAAGTCATCCGCATGCTGCACACCCTGTTGGGGCCGGAGGGCTTTCGCAACGGCATGGATCTTTACTTCAGCTACCATGATGGCCAGGCCGTGACCTGCGACGACTTCGTCGCCGCGATGTCGGAGGCCAACGGCATCGACCTCGACCAGTTCATGCGCTGGTACAGCCAGGCCGGCACGCCGCGCCTGCGGGCGAGCGGCGTGTGGGACGCCGCAGACGCCACCTACACGCTGACCCTGGCCCAGCACACGCCGGCCACCCCCGGGCAGCCCGACAAGCTGCCGCTGGTGATCCCGGTGGCGCTCGGCCTGATCGGCCCCGACGGCCGGGATCTTCCGCTGCGACTCGATGGCGAGGCCCAGGCCGGCGCCGACACCCGCGTGCTCTCGCTCACCGAGGCCGAACAGAGCTTCCGCTTCATCGGCGTGGATGCCGAGCCCGTTCCCTCGCTGCTGCGCGGCCATTCGGCGCCGGTCATCCTCGAACTGGACGAGGACGACGCCTGCCTCGCTTTCCGCATGGCGCACGACGCCGACCCCTTCAACCGCTGGGACGCCGCGCAGCGCTATGCAGAGCGGGTCATCCTCGGCCTTGCTGCCAGCCCGGCCACCGCAGTGCCCGGGGCCTACGTCGCCGCATTTCGCGCCCTGCTCAACAATGCGGCGCTTGACCCTGCCTTCCGCGCCCAGGCCGCGACTTTGCCGACCGAAGCCTATCTGCTCGAGCGCATGTCACCGGCCGACCCCGTCGCCTTGCGCGGTGCGCTCGTCGCCGTGATGCGCCGGCTCGGCGCGGAGCTGGCCGCGGATTGGCTGGGCCTGGCCGAAGCGATGCAGGTGCCCGGCCCCTATCGCTATCACCCTGCCGACGCCGGCAGGCGCGCCCTGACCAATCTCGCGCTGCGCTATCTCGCCGCCGCGGGCAGCCGCGAAGGTCTCGCGCTTGCGCAGGCTCGCTACGATGCTGCAACCAACATGACCGAGCGCTTCGGCGCGCTCGCCGCCCTGGTGCAGAGTGCGAGCCCGGCCCGCGAGGCGGCGCTCGAGGCCTTTCACGCGCGCTACGCCGCCGATGCCCTCGTGCTCGACAAGTGGTTCGCACTGCAGGCCGGCGCCTGGCGCTGGGACGCCGCGGTCGCGCCGACCCTGGAACGGGTGCGGATGCTGATGGGCAACGCCGCCTTCAGCCTTTCCAACCCGAACAAGGTCTACGCCCTGCTGGGCACGTATTTCCGCGCCAATCCGGCCGAGTTCCACGCTGCCGACGGCAGCGGCCATGCCTTCTGGGCCGAGCAGGTCATCGCACTGGACGCGCGGAATCCGCAGGTGGCCTCGCGCATGGCGCGCGCGCTGGAGAACTGGCGCCGATTCACCCCGGCGCTGCAGGCCAGCATACGGCCGCAGCTCGAGCGTGTGCTGGCCAGGGACGGCCTTTCGCCCGATGTCGCGGAAGTCGTCGGCAAGGCCCTGGGCTGAGCTTCGCCACCCACGCAAGTGCAGCAACGAAAAACGCCGGTCGAACCGGCGTTTCTCGTTTGGGCGGGACCTTCGGCACCTAAGGGGCGGCGATGTCTCCGGCGATGTAGCTCTCGAGCTGCTGTATGGTCGCCTGCTGCTGCGTCACGATCGATTTCACCATGTCGCCGATGGTCACGATGCCGATGATCTTGCCGTGATCGACAACCGGCAGGTGGCGGAAGCGGTTCTCGGTCATGGTGTGCATGACTTCGTCCACCGTGTTCGAGGGCGTGACCGTGCACGGATTCGGCGTCATCAGGTCGGATACCTTGACGTCGCGCGAACCCAGGCCCTTGAGGACCACCTTGCGAGCGTAGTCGCGCTCGGTAAAGATGCCGGTTAGGCGGTCGTTCTCGGTCACGAGGACGGCGCCGATATCGTGCTCGGCCATCAGCGTCAGCACATCGAAGATCGAGTCGGAAGGCCGCACCGAAATGGCCTTGCTGCCCTTCTGGTCAAGGATCTGCCTTACCGTCGTAGTCATCCCTCTCGCCTCCCAGCGGTTGTTGAAATACGGGTTCCAGTGTTCGGTCTGTTTTCGTTCGGTATAGATTGAAACGAAGCGTCGCCGCACGCAAGCGCCTCGATCCGCGAGGCGAGGGCGCGCGCAATCAGATTTCGAGATTGTCGATCAGCCGGGTGCGCCCGAGGCGGGCGGCGGCGAGCACGACCAGCTCATCGTCCATGTGCATCGGCGGCTGCAGGTCCGCGCGGCGGCGCACCGCCACGTAGTCGGGCTCCCAGCCGTTCTCCTCGAGCTCGCGCATGGCATCGGTCTCGAGCGTCAGCACGTCGTGGTCGCCCGCGCGGACCGCGTCGCGGATACGGCAGAGCAGGCGGTACAGCAGGGGCGCACGGGCGCGCTCGTCCGCGCTCAGGTAGCCGTTGCGCGACGATAGCGCGA
>JBFGUQ010000247.1:0-4720 GCA_041565515.1 Rhodocyclaceae bacterium
GCGCTCTCGGCACCGAAATCCACATAGGCCTCGTCGATGACGACGACCGCATCGGGATTGCCCGCGACGACACGCTCGATGCCCGAGAGGGGCAGCGCACGGCCGGTGGGAGCGTTCGGATTCGGGAAGATGATCGCTCCGGCGCGCTCGTGGCCGCGTGGCAGATAGTCTTCGACCGCGATCGAGAAGTCCTCCGCCAGCGGCACGGTCTTCGAGCGGATGCCATAGAGGCCGCAATAGACGGGGTAGAAGCTGTAGCTGATGTCCGGAAACCACAGCGGCCGCTCGTGGTTCAACAGGGCCATGAAGGCGTGGGCCAGCACCTCGTCCGAACCGTTGCCGACGAAGACCTGTTCCGGACGCAACTCGTGGCGCGCGGCCAGCGCCGACTTCAGCGCGTCGGCGTTCGGGTCCGGGTACAGGCGCAGCGCGTCGGTGGCGGCGGCGCGGATCGCTTCGATCGCCCGCGGCGAGGGCCCGTAGGGATGTTCGTTGGTGTTGAGCTTGACGAGCTTGTCGAGCTTGGGCTGCTCGCCCGGCACATAGGGGGTCAGGCCGTGAACGACGGCGCTCCAGTAGCGGCTCATGGTGTGGTCAGCAGTGAGAATCCGAGGGGGTGGTCGCGATCGGGGTGCCCCCGGTGGCGAATCGGCAACGCCGCCGCGGTATTCCTGCCCACCCCGCAGGCTGCACGTTGCAGCCATGTTGCCGGGCGATGGTATCATGGCTCGGATCGCTCAATTTCCTGTCTGTGGCAAGCCATGCGTCAAGCCGACGTCACCCGCAACACCCTCGAAACCCGCATCTCGGTCAGCGTCGATCTCGACGGATCCGGCAAGGGCACGCTCGATACCGGCGTGCCCTTCTTCGATCACATGCTCGACCAGATCGTGCGCCATGGCCTGTTCGACCTCGACATCCGCTGCGAGGGCGACACCCATATCGACGACCATCACACGGTCGAGGATGTAGGCATCACGCTGGGCCAGGCTTTCGCCAAGGCGCTCGGCGACAAGAAGGGCCTGCGTCGCTACGGTCACGCCTACGTGCCGCTCGACGAGGCGCTGTCGCGGGTGGTCGTCGACTTCTCCGGCCGCCCCGGGCTGCATTACTTCGTCAGCTACACGCGGGCGCGCATCGGGAATTTCGACGTCGACCTCGCGCGCGAATTCTTCCAGGGCTTCGTCAATCACGCCGGCGTCACCGTTCATATCGACAACCTTCGCGGCGACAACGCGCACCACCAGTGCGAAACGATCTTCAAGGCCTTTGCCCGCGCGCTGCGCATGGCGGCCGAGGTCGATGAGCGGGCTGCCGGCAGCATCCCTTCGACCAAGGGCGCGCTCTGAACCCTGCATCGGGGCGCGCCCAGGCGCGCTCCGGACCGCCGCCAGATTCCACCGATTCCTTAGCGAGCATCCAGCGATGACCAGTGTGGCCATCATCGATTACGGCATGGGCAACCTGCGCTCGGTTGCCAAGGCGATAGAGCATGTCGCTCCCGGCCACGACGTCTTCATCACTTCCGATCCGGCCCGGGTCGGCGCCGCGGCCCGCGTCGTCTTCCCCGGGCAGGGTGCGATGCCCGACTGCATGCGCGAGCTCGATCGCCGCGGACTGCGCCCTGCGGTGCTGAAGGCCGCGGCCGAGAAGCCTTTTCTGGGCATCTGCATAGGCGAGCAGATGCTGTTCGAACACAGCGCGGAAGGCGACGTGCCCTGCCTGGGGATCCTGCCTGGCGAGGTTGCCCGTTTTCCCGAGGAGCGGATGCTCCTTGGCGACGGTGCCCGCCTCAAGGTGCCGCACATGGGTTGGAACGAAGTCTGGCGGACACAGCCGCATGCCCTGTGGGACGGCATCCCGGATGGTGATCGCTTCTACTTCGTGCACAGCTATTTCGTCGTCCCCGCCATCGCTGCGCACGCTGCGGCACAGACCGACTATGGCCTTCGCTTTACCAGTGCGGTAGCGCGGGATAATATCTTCGCGGTGCAGTTCCACCCCGAGAAGAGTGCTGCTGCCGGCCTTCGGCTGCTTGCCAACTTCGTCAGCTGGGCGCCTTGAGCCGCCGTCAGCCTTCTTCCGCCTTTCCCCGACCACTACTCCTGATCCCGTATGCTGCTGATTCCCGCCATCGACCTCAAAGACGGTCACTGTGTGCGCCTCAAACAGGGTGAAATGGACGACGCCACGGTGTTTTCCGAAAACCCCGCCGAAATGGCACGCCACTGGATCGATCGCGGCGCGCGCCGCCTCCACCTGGTCGACCTCAATGGTGCCTTCGCCGGAAAACCGAAGAACGGTGCGGCGATCCGCGCGATCACCGACGAGGTCGGCGAGGACATCCCCGTCCAGCTCGGCGGCGGTATTCGCGACCTGGATACCATCGAGCACTACCTCGACAACGGTATTTCCTACGTCATCATCGGCACCGCCGCGGTGAAGAACCCGGGCTTCCTGCACGACGCCTGCGTCGCCTTCCCGGGCCACATCATCGTCGGTCTGGATGCCAAGGGCGGCAAGGTGGCGGTCGATGGCTGGTCGAAGATGACGGGCCACGACGTCATCGACCTCGCGAAGAAGTTCGAGGACTACGGCGTCGAAGCGGTCATCTACACGGATATCGGTCGCGACGGCATGCTGTCCGGCGTCAATGTAGAGGCAACGGTGCGCCTGGCCCAGGCGCTGCGCATCCCCGTGATCGCCAGTGGCGGCCTCGCGGCGCTGTCGGACATCGACGCGCTGTGCGCGGTCGAGAGCGAAGGCGTGATGGGTGCCATCACCGGTCGCGCGATCTACGAAGGCACGCTCGACTTCGCCGCCGGCCAGGCGCGCGCGGACGAGCTCAACGGTCGCGCCGCCGGCCGTTTCGCCTGAGCGCCGCGAATGCTCGCCAAGCGCATCATTCCCTGCCTCGATGTGAACGCCGGCCGCGTGGTCAAGGGCGTGAACTTCGTCGAGCTGCGCGACGCGGGTGATCCGGTCGAGATTGCGCGTCGCTACGACGAGCAGGGCGCGGACGAGATCACGTTCCTGGACATCACGGCAAGTTCGGACGCCCGCGACATCATTCTGCACGTGGTCGAGCACGTGGCCGAGCAGGTGTTCATTCCGCTCACGGTCGGTGGCGGAGTGCGCGCGGTCGATGACGTGCGTCGCCTGCTCAATGCCGGGGCCGACAAGGTCAGCATGAATACCGCGGCGGTGAACAACCCCCGGCTTGTCAGCGACGCCGCTCATCGTGTCGGCAGTCAGTGCATCGTCGTCGCAATAGACGCCAAGCAGACGGCGCCGGGGAAATGGCAAGTGTTCACGCATGGCGGGCGCAGCAACACCGGTCTCGACGCGATCGACTGGGCGCGCCAGGTCGAGGCCCTGGGTGCCGGCGAGATCCTGCTCACCAGCATGGACCGCGATGGCACCAAGAGCGGCTTCGACCTCGGCCTCACCCGCGCGGTGTCCGACGCGGTGAGGATCCCGGTCATCGCCAGTGGCGGGGTCGGTACGCTCGAGCATCTCGTCGAGGGGGTGTCCGAGGGGCGGGCCGATGCCGTGCTCGCGGCCAGCATCTTCCATTTCGGGCAGCACACGGTGCATGAAGCCAAGGAGCTGATGCGCGCCCATGGCATCGAGGTGCGGTTGTGAGTGCGAGCACCCGGTGGCTCAACGAGATCAAGTGGGACGAGCACGGTCTCGTCCCGGTCATCGCCCAGGAGGCGGCGACCGGCGACGTGCTGATGTTCGCCTGGATGAACCGTGACGCGCTGCAGCGTACCGTCGAGACCGGCGAAGCGGTTTACTGGTCGCGCTCACGGCGCAAGCTGTGGCACAAGGGCGAGGAGTCGGGCCACGTGCAGAAGGTGCTCGACATCCGCATCGACTGCGACAACGACGTGGTGCTGCTCAGCATCGAGCAGATCGGTGGCATCGCCTGCCACACCGGACGCCACAGCTGCTTCTTCCAGAAGTATTTCGCCGACGGCCACTGGGAGGCCGTCGAGCCGGTATTGAAGGACCCCCAGGAGATCTACAAGTGATCGATATCGAAGTGCTGCACCGTGTGTCGGCCACGCTGGCCGAGCGCAAGAACGCAGATCCCGACTCCTCGTACGTGTCGAGTCTGTATGCCAAGGGTGGTGACGCGATCTGCAAGAAGGTCGCCGAGGAGGCGGCCGAGACGATCATGGCCTCCAAGGACAACGACAGGCTCCATCTCGTCTGGGAGGTGACCGACCTGTGGTTTCACACCCTTGTGTTGCTGACCCATCACGGTCTCTCGGTCGACGACGTGATCGCCGAGTTTCGGCGTCGTGAGGGCGTGTCCGGCATCGACGAGAAGAAATCCCGCACCGCTTGATACAGGAGCAAGACGATGAGCGACTGTCTATTCTGCAAGATCATCCGCGGCGAGATCCCTGCCAACAAGGTGTACGAGGACGAGCACGTCCTGGCCTTCCACGACATTCGTCCGGTCGCACCGGTCCACGTGCTGGTGGTGCCGAAGGAGCACGTGGCTTCGATGGCGGAGCTCGAGTCCGGCCATGAGGCCGCGATGGGGCGCCTGATGGTTGCAGCGGGGAAAATTGCCCGGGAACAAGGATGCACCGACGGGTTCAGAACTATCGTGAACACCGGGCGGGTCGGTTTGCAGGAGGTGTATCATTTGCATCTTCACATTCTGGGTGGGCCAGATCCGCTGCCGCCCATGTTGAAGCGTTAA
>JBFGUQ010000248.1:0-4699 GCA_041565515.1 Rhodocyclaceae bacterium
ATGGGCGGGCGGGCCGCGGGCGGCGGCCGGCTCGAGCTCGGGGAAGTGCTGGAGGTCGCGGCAGAGGGGATCTGGGACTGGCAGCTATGCGGTGGCAGGGTGATCCACAGCCGACGTTGGCTGGTGGCGCTGGGCGCCGTACCCGGCAGCCACGACATCGGCGAGGCGCTGTTCGCGCGCATCCATCCCGCGGACAGGGGTTCGGTCCGGCAGGCCTTCGGCGCGCTGATCGATGGCGGCGCAGCCGAGTATCACGCCGAGTACCGCGTGTTCGGCGCAGATGGGCAGACCATCTGGGTCCGGGATCGCGGCCGGGTGGTCGCGCGTGACGAACGTGGCAAGCCGCTTCGTGCCATCGGCAGCCTGGCCGACATCACCGAGTTGCGGCATGTCGAGGCGCGACAGCAAGCCTGCGAGGCAAAGTATCGGCGCCTGGTGGAGAACCTCGCGCCGAACTATTTCTTCTATGCCAACGACGAGAAGGGCGTGTTCACCTTCGTCAGCGAGTCGATCGCGTCGATCCTCGGTTGGACCCCGGAAGAGTTCCTCGTTCATTACGAGGAGACCGTCACCGATCACCCGATCAACGACGAGATTGCGGCCCGCAACGCTGCCGGTTTCGCCGGTATCCGCCAGCCGCCGGGCATCGTCGTCGCGCGCCACAAGGACGGTAGCGAACGCTGGCTCGAAACCACGGAATTCCCCCTGTTCGACGAGCATGGCAAGGTGGTCGCGCTCGAAGGTGTCGCCCGCGACATCACCGAACTCAAACTCGCCGAGGCCCGCCTGCAACTCGCCGCCAGCGTATTCACCAGCGCTCGCGAAGGCATCATGATCACCGATGCCGGCGGCAGCATCATCGACGTGAACCAGACCTTCGCCGCGATCACCGGCTATGCGCGGGACGAGGTGCTGGGGCGCAATCCACGCATGCTCAAGTCGGGCCGTCACGGGCCCGATTTCTACGTCGACATGTGGCACAGGCTGCTCGAGGACTCGCACTGGCAGGGCGAGGTGTGGAACCGGCGCAAGAACGGCGAGGACTACGCCCAGTCCCTCGTCATCAGCGCCGTGCGCGACAGCAGGGGGCGGGTCGAGCACTACGTCGCGCTCTTTTCCGACATCACCGCGCAGAAGCACTACCAGCGTCAGCTCGAGCATGTCGCCCACTACGACGCCCTGACCGGCCTGCCGAACCGCACCCTGCTCGCCGACCGCATCCACCAGGCGATGACCCAGACCCTGCGCCGAGATCTCAAGCTGGTGGTGGCCTATCTCGATCTGGACGGCTTCAAGGCCATCAACGACCAGCATGGCCATGACGTCGGCGATCAGCTGCTGACGACCGTGGCGACGCGTCTCAAGTCGGCGCTGCGCGAGGGTGACACCATTGCCCGTCTGGGCGGGGACGAATTCGTCGCGGTCTTCATCGACCTGCCCGATGTTCAGGCCTGCATTCCGCTCATCCTGCGGCTGCTGGCGGCCGCTGCCCAGTCGGTGCAGGTGAACGGGCTCGGCTTGCGCGTCTCCGGCAGCATCGGCGTCACCGTCTTTCCGCAGGCGGAGGAGGTCGGTGCCGACCAGTTGCTGCGCCAGGCCGATCAGGCCATGTACCAGGCCAAGCTGTCGGGCAAGAACCGATACCATATCTTCGACGCAGAGCAGGACCAGACCGCGCGCGGCCACCACGAGAGCCTGGCCCGCATCCGCCGCGGCCTGGAGGAGGGTGAATTCATCCTCCACTACCAGCCAAAGGTGAATCTGCGCAGCGGCGAGGTCGTCGGCGCCGAGGCGCTGATCCGCTGGCAACACCCCGAGCGTGGCCTGCTGTCCCCGGCGGCCTTCCTCGCCGACGTCGAGGGCTACCCGCTGGACGTGGAACTCGGCGAATGGGTCCTCGACGCCGCGCTGGCGCAGATCGAGGCCTGGCAGGCCCGCGGGATCGATCTGCCGGTCAGCGTCAACGTGTCGGCGCATCACCTGCAGCAGAAGGATTTCGCAGCGCGGCTGCGCGCGCGCCTTGCGAACCATCCCGAAGTAAAGCGCGGACGGCTGGAGCTGGAGGTGCTGGAAACCAGCGCGCTCGAGGACATGGCGCATGTGTCCTCACTCATCGCGAGCTGCGCCGAGATGGGCGTGGGTTTCGCCCTCGACGATTTCGGCACGGGTTACTCGTCGCTGACCTACCTGCGTCGCCTCCCCGGTCATGTGCTCAAGATCGACCAGAGCTTCGTGCGCGACATGCTCGACGACCCCGAGGATCTGGCCATCCTCGAGGGCGTGCTCGGTCTCGCCGTGGCCTTCGGGCGCAAGGCGATCGCCGAGGGCATGGAGACGCGGGCGCACGGGGAAATGCTGCTGCTGCTCGGTTGCGAACTCGCCCAGGGCCATGGCATCGCCCGGCCCATGCCGGGCGAGGCGCTGCCGGCCTGGATCGAAGCCTGGCGGCCCGATCCCGCCTGGCAGGCGCTGTCGGCGGTGAGCCGGGAGGACCTGCCCCTGATCTACGCGGCGGTGGAGCACCGGGCCTGGCTCGGCGCCGTCGAAGCACATCTCAGGGGCGAGCGCGAGCAACCGCCGCCGGATCAGGGCGCAAGCCGACTCGGCGCCTGGCTCGAGGGCAATGGCGCCGCACGCTTTGGCGGCAAGCCGGGCTGCGAGGCGATCATGTCGCAGATCCTGCGCCTGCATGCGCTGGCGGCGGAACTGCTGGCGCTCAAGGGCGACGGGCGGGGGCAAGAGGCGATGGAGCAGGCAGGCGAACTCGCCGCTCTGCGCGATACCCTGCTCGCCCAGCTGATGCGGCTGCTCTAGCGGCCGCGACGATCATGCCCGGCCCGCGTCCGTGATCCGCCCCGCCGGGTCGGCGGGCGCGTAGCGGTCGCGCCTGGGACGGCTCAGAGACGCCAGTCGTAATCGACCGTCAGCGGCGCGTGGTCCGAGAAGCGCTGGTCCTTGTATACCCGGCTGTCGCGGGCGACTTCGGCGATGCCCGGCGTGGCGATCTGGTAGTCCAGGCGCCAGCCCACGTTCTTGGCCCAGGCCTGGCCGCGGTTCGACCACCAGGTGTAGCTCTCGCCGGTGGTGTCGGGGTGCAGGCGTCGATAGACGTCCACCCAGCCCTGCTCGTCGAACAGGCGACTGAGCCAGGCGCGCTCTTCCGGCAGGAAGCCGGAGTTCTTCTGGTTGGAGCGCCAGTTCTTGAGGTCGATCTCGCGGTGGGCGATGTTCCAGTCGCCGCAGATGACGATCTCCCGCCCGCTCGCCCGCAACTCGGCCAGGCGCGGCAGGAAACGGTCCATGAAGCCGAACTTGATCCGCAGGCGCTCGTCCGAACTCGAACCCGAGGGCAGGTACAGGGACACGACCGAAAGCTTGCCGAAGTCGAGTTGGAGGAAGCGGCCCTCGGTGTCGATATCGGCGATGCCGAGTCCCTCGACGACGCGATCGGGCTGGTGGCGGCTGTAGATGCCGACGCCGCTGTAGCCCTTCTTTTCGGCATGGTGGAACCAGCCGGACAGGCCGTGCGGCGCACGCACCGTTTCGGTGAGATCGGTGGCCTGGGCCTTGAGCTCCTGCAGGCAGACGATGTCGGCGTTCTGCTCGGGCAGCCAGTCGAGAAAACCCTTGCTGACCGCCGATCGGACGCCGTTGAGGTTGAGGGAGATGATGCGTAACATGCGTTGGTTTCCAGTCCTTTGCCTTGCGCTCGAACAATCGTGGATTTTAGCCGGGATTTCATCGCCCTCGCCTGTCGCAAGGGTGTGCTCCGTTTCGGTGCCTTCGTCACCAAGGCGGGGCGCAACTCGCCCTACTTCTTCAATGCCGGCCTGTTCGACGACGGGGCTTCCTTCCGCGAACTGTGCGGCTTCTACGCCCGCAGCATTCGTGCCTCCGGCGTAAACTGCGACATGCTGTTCGGGCCCGCATACAAGGGCATTCCGCTGGTCGCCGGCACCGCGATCCGCCTCGCCGAGGACGGCGTCGACCTGCCCTTCGCCTTCAACCGCAAGGAAGCGAAGGCCCATGGCGAGGGCGGCACGCTGATCGGCGCGCCGCTGGCCGGGCGGGTGCTGATTCTCGACGACGTCATCTCCGCCGGCACATCGGTGCGCGAATCGGTGGACATCATCCGTGCCGCCGGCGCGACGCCGGCCGGGGTGGTGATCGCGCTCGACCGCATGGAACGCGGCAAGGGCGCGCTGTCGGCGGTGCAGGAGGTGCGTGAGCATTTCGGCATGCCGGTGATCGCGGTCGCCACGCTCGACGACCTCGTCGCCTACCTGGCCGGCAGCCCCGAGCTTGCGGCCAATCTCGACGCCGTGACCGCCTATCGCGAAAGGTACGGAATTGCATCGTCTCGCTGAGATCTTCGTCGCCGCGACCCTGCTGCTGCCGCTCGCTGCGGCGGCACAGGGGTCGGGTGCGCGCACCATCTATTGCTGCGATGTCGGCGGCCAGCCGGTTTGTGGCGACATCCTGCCGAACGCCTGCTATGGCCGCGCGTATCGTGAGATCAGCCCGTCGGGCACGGTGCGGCGCAACGTCGCGGCGCCGTTGACCGCCGACGAGATCGCCCAGCGCAACGCCGAGGCCCGCCTTCGCCGCGTCGAAGAGGCCGAACGCATGAAGCAGTTGCGCCTGGATCAGGCGCTGCTCGAGACCTATCGCAGCGTGGAGGACCTCGACAGCCGGCGCG
>JBFGUQ010000249.1:0-4666 GCA_041565515.1 Rhodocyclaceae bacterium
ACGGGCCTGCTTCTGCAGGCCCGCGCGTCCGACAGGCACCCGCCACCCGAGGTGGCGCGTCTCCCTCCCCATCGATCACAAACGGCAGTTCACTCGAACTCGACGATCACCTCGTCCACCGACAGACTGGCGCCGGGCCGGGCGACGATCTTGCTGACCTTTCCATCCTGTTCGGCCCGCAGCACGTTCTCCATCTTCATCGCTTCGATGACGGCCAGCTTCTCGCCGGCCTTCACCTCCTGCCCCTCCACCACCGCGACCTCGCGCAGCAGACCGGGCATCGGCGACAACAGGAACTTCGACAGGTCGGGCGGCAGCTTCTGCGGCATCAGCGACAGCAGATGGGCGGCATGCGTCGTCATCACCATCGGCTCGACCTGCAGGCCGAAGTGCGAAATGCGGTAGCGCAAGCCCCGGCGTTCGAGCTGCAGGCAGATCGGTGCGCCGTTGACCGTGCCCTTGAACAGCAGCTCGCCGAATTTCCAGTCGGACAGGATGCAATAGGCCTTGTCGGCGCTGCGCAGCACCATGCCGCCTTCGACGCGTTCGACTGCGAGCGGATAGTGCTTGCCACCCATCACCACTACCCAGTCGGTTGCCACCTTGCGGCCATGGCCGGCGAGCTGGCCTTCGATCTGCACCGCACGGTCGATGTAGCGCAGCCGGGCGAAGGCGGCCACCGCCGCGAGCAGGGTGGGATCGTCGTGCGGCACCATCGACGCATCGAAACCCCTCGGGTATTCCTCGGCAATGAAGCCGGTGTTGAAATTGCCCGAGCAGAAACGCGGATGCTGCAGCAGGGCGGCCTGAAAAGGGATGTTCGAGCCGATGCCGCGGATCACGAAGGCGTTGAGCGCGTCGCGCATGCGCTCGATCGCCTGCTGGCGATCCTTGGCATGCACGATCAGCTTGGCGATCATCGAATCGTAGAACATCGATATCTCGCCACCCTCGTACACGCCGGTGTCGACACGCACGCCGTCGCCTTCGGCCGGCGGCTGGAACTTCACCAGGCGGCCGGTCGAGGGCAGGAAGCCGCGGAACGGGTCCTCGGCGTTGATACGGCACTCCATCGACCAGCCGTCGAGCTTGATGTCGGCCTGGCCGAAGGACAGCTTCTCGCCGGCGGCAACCCGAATCATCTGCTCGACCAGATCGATGCCGGTGATGTTCTCGGTGACCGGATGCTCGACCTGCAGGCGGGTATTCATCTCGAGGAAGTAGAAGCTCTTGTCGGCACCGACGACGAACTCCACCGTGCCCGCGGACTGGTAATTCACCGCCTTCGCCAGCGCCACCGCCTGCTCGCCCATCGCCTTGCGGGTGGCAGGGTCGAGGAAGGGGCTGGGCGCCTCCTCGATGACCTTCTGGTGGCGACGCTGGATCGAGCATTCGCGCTCGTGCAGATACACCGCGTTGCCGTGCGCGTCGCCGAGCACCTGGATCTCGATGTGGCGCGGCTCGACGACGAACTTCTCGATGAACACGCGATCGTCGCCGAAGCTGTTGCGCGCTTCGTTCTGGCACGCCGAGAAGCCCTCGAAGGCCTCCTTGTCGTCATAGGCCACGCGCAGGCCCTTGCCGCCACCGCCGGCCGAGGCCTTGATCATCACCGGGTAGCCGATGCCCTTGGCGATCTCGACCGCCTGCTCGGGCCCGCTGATGGCGTCGTTGTAGCCGGGGATGGTGTTGACCTTGGCCTCGAGGGCGAGCTTCTTCGAGGCGATCTTGTCGCCCATCGCCGCCACCGAGTAGTGCTTCGGGCCGATGAAGACGATGCCTTCCTCTTCCAGCCGGCGCGAGAACTCCTCGTTCTCGGACAGGAAGCCGTAGCCCGGGTGCACCGCCTCGGCGCCGGTCTGCTTGCACGCGGCGATGATCTTGTCCATCACCAGGTAGGACTCCTTCGACGGGGCCGGGCCGATGCACACGGCCTCGTCGGCAAGTTCCACATGCAGCGCGTTCTGGTCCGCCTCGGAATAGACGGCGACGGTGGCGATGCCCATCTTGCGGGCCGTCTTGATGACGCGGCAGGCAATTTCACCGCGATTTGCGATCAGGATCTTCTTAAACATTCGTCTTCTCCGCGGTGAAATCGCCTGCACACGCTGCGCGTGCGATGCAATGTGACTTCGTCGCTGCGCCGCTTCGCGGCTGGTCACCGCGATTTGCGATCAATATCTTGTTGAACATGCTTTTCCCCTCCCCGGCCTTACAGCGGAATGTTGCCGTGCTTGCGCCACGGGTTCTCGAGTTCCTTGTCCTTCAGCATCGACAGCGAGCGGCACACGCGCTTGCGCGTCTCGTGCGGCATGATCACGTCGTCGATGAAGCCGCGCGCGCCGGCGACGAAGGGGTTGGCGAAGCGCGCCTTGTACTCGGCCTCACGCTCGGAGATCTTCGCCGGGTCGTTCTTCTGCTCGCGGAAGATGATCTCGACCGCGCCCTTCGGCCCCATCACCGCGATCTCGGCCGACGGCCAGGCGAAGTTCACGTCGCCGCGCAGGTGCTTGGAGCTCATCACGTCGTAGGCGCCGCCGTAGGCCTTGCGCGTGATGATGGTGACCTTGGGCACTGTGCACTCGGCATAGGCGTAGAGCAGCTTCGCGCCATGCTTGATGATGCCGCCGTACTCCTGCGAAGTGCCGGGCATGAAGCCGGGCACGTCCACCAGGGTGACCACGGGAATGTTGAAGGCGTCGCAGAAGCGCACGAAGCGCGCAGCCTTGATCGAGCTCTTGATGTCGAGGCAGCCCGCCAGCACCAGCGGCTGGTTGGCGACGATGCCGATCGGCGAACCCTCCATTCGCGCGAAGCCGATGACGATGTTCTTGGCGTAGTCGGGCTGGAGCTCGAAGAAGTCGCTGTCGTCGACCATCTTGAGGATCAGCTCCTTCATGTCGTAGGGCTGGTTCGGGTTGGCCGGCACCAGGGTATCGAGCGACATGTCCATGCGATCGGCCGGATCGAAGGCCGGGATCGCCGGCGGCTTCTCGCGGTTGCTCGACGGAATGAAGCTCACCAGCCGGCGCGTCATCATCAGCGCCTCGACGTCGTTCTCGAACGCGAGATCGGCCACGCCCGAGCGCGTGTTGTGGGTGATCGCGCCACCCAGCTCCTCGGCCGTCACCTCCTCGTGCGTCACCGTCTTCACCACTTCGGGGCCGGTGACGAACATGTAGGACGAATCCTTCACCATGAAGATGAAGTCGGTCATCGCCGGGCTGTATACCGCACCGCCGGCGCAGGGCCCCATGATCAGCGAGATCTGCGGCACGACGCCGGAGGCGAGGACGTTGCGCTGGAACACGTCGGCGTAGCCGCCGAGCGAATCCACGCCCTCCTGAATGCGGGCGCCGCCCGAGTCGTTGAGGCCGATGACCGGGGCGCCGACCTTCATCGCCTGGTCCATGACCTTGCAGATCTTCTCGGCATGCGTCTCGGACAGCGAGCCGCCGAACACGGTGAAGTCTTGAGAAAACACGAACACCAGCCTGCCATTGACGGTGCCGTAGCCGGTGACGACGCCATCGCCCGGAATATGGTCGGCATTCATGCCGAAGTCGTTGCAGCGGTGCTCCTTGAACATGTCCCATTCCTCGAAGCTGCCGTCGTCGAGGAACAGTTCGATGCGCTCGCGCGCGGACAGCTTGCCCTTGGCGTGCTGGGCGTCGATGCGCTTCTGGCCGCCTCCCAGACGGGCCTTGGCGCGCTTCTCGTCGAGCTGACGGATGATGTCCTGCATGGGTGACCTCCTATCGGGTTTTCCTGCCCTGCCTGCCCGTCTCGCGGACACGCAGCTTGTTTCGCTTCGGTTCAGTTCTTCAGGTGCGCGAGCAGGCGCAAGGCCGCAGCCGACGGCGTGGTGGCGCCCTCCTCGACGGCGCGCGCGAGCTGCGGCAGTTCTTCCCGCACCGCCGGATGACTGCGGAAACGGCTGCGCAGTCCGGCGTCGATCAGCTCCCACATCCACGCCAGCGCCTGGTGCCGGCGCTTGGCGTCGAACTCGCCGGTCGGCGTCAGCGCTGCGCGGTAGTCGGTCACCGCCTTCCAGAAATCGGCGACGCCTTCCTTCTTCAGCGCCGACAGCGTCAGCACCGGCACCGTCCAGTTGGGGCTGGCCGGACGCAGCATGTGCAGCGCGGTCTTGAGCTGCGACTTCGCGCGCGTCGCCGCCGCGGGGTCGATGTCGGCCTTGTTGATGACGATGAGGTCGGCGATCTCGACGATGCCCTTCTTGATCGCCTGCAGGTCGTCGCCGGCATTTGGCAGCTGCAGCAGGCAGAAGATGTCGGTCATGCCGGCCACCGCGGTCTCGCTCTGGCCCACGCCGACGGTCTCGACGATGATGACGTCGAAGCCGGCGGCCTCGCACACCAGCATCGTCTCCCGGGTCTTCTCGGCCACCCCGCCCAGGCTGCCGGCCGACGGGCTGGGGCGGATGAAGGCAGCCGGGTTCTGGCTGAGCCCCTCCATGCGCGTCTTGTCGCCGAGGATGGAGCCACCGGTCAGCGTCGACGACGGATCGACCGCCAGCACCGCGACGCGCAGGCCCTGCTCGATGAGATACAGACCGAGCGCCTCGATGAAGGTCGACTTGCCCACCCCCGGCACGCCGGAAATCCCCACCCGCATCGCCGCGCCGGTGTGCGGCAGCAGCCCCTCG
>JBFGUQ010000250.1:0-4662 GCA_041565515.1 Rhodocyclaceae bacterium
CTTGCGCTCGACCTCACGGGCGTCGCGGGTGACGAAGCCAGCGGTGCGCAGGTCGGGCTTCAGTTCGGCGTTGTAGTCGATCAGAGCACGAGTGATGCCGTGACGGACGGCGCCGGCCTGGCCGGACTCGCCACCGCCGGTGACGTTGACCATGATGTCGAAGCGGCCGTCGTTGCCGGTGAGCACCAGCGGCTGGCGAACGATCATGCGACCGGTTTCACGGGAGAAGAACTCATCCACCGGCTTGCCGTTGACGACGATGTTGCCGGAGCCCGGCTTGATGAACACACGGGCGACCGCGGTCTTGCGGCGACCGGTTCCGTAGTTGTAAGTCACAGCCATGGATAGGCTCCTGTCAGATCTCGAGAGTTTGCGGCTGCTGGGCGGTATGCGGATGCGAGGCACCTGCATAGCACTTCAGCTTCTTCAGCATGGCGTAGCCAAGCGGGCCCTTCGGCAGCATGCCCTTCACGGCCTTTTCAAGCACGCGCTCGGGGAAGCGCTGCTGCAGCTTGGTGAAGTTGGTCTCATAGATGCCGCCAGGATAACCGGAGTGGCGATAGTACTTCTTGTCCTGCGCCTTGTTGCCGGTCACGCGCAGCTTTTCGACGTTGACCACGACGATGTAGTCGCCGGTGTCGACGTGCGGGGTATAGATGGCCTTGTGCTTGCCACGCAGACGGCGGGCAACCTCGGCGGCGAGACGGCCAAGCACCTTGTCCGTGCCGTCGACAACGAACCAGTCGCGCTTGACCTCGTGCGGCTTGGCGGAAAACGTCTTCATTCGAAACCTCGATCTTTGTCAGGCCTGACGTACCGGCCATCAAACGGAAAGCGCGAAAGCTTAATGCGTACACCACCCTCGTGTCAATTGCTGATCACGCGGACACCGAAGAGAAAAAAAACGCAGTCCGCGAGGACTGCGTTGAATCCACACCAAAGGAGGAGGGTGGAGGAGACACCGTTTTGGACCGGCCGCCTGATTCGGCGCGTCTGCGATCCGACTGGGATCGATTATGCACGGGCCGGGTAGCGCCGACAACCGATTTTTGTGCGCTGCACCATAAATCTGTGGATCACTCGATCAACAGGGCTTATGGTCATCCAAGATCTTGTTTAAGATAGCTTTGCGACAAGCCACGAGGCCGCAAGGACGATCTCAGCGATGATTTCATCATTGGGTCAGGAGATCGTTTGCTGGATCGAAAACGTACCGAGCCGTATTGAACATCGAAGAACGCTCGCGGCGGGGCCGTGCCGTGCGCATCGCGGCTTGAGTAGAATCCGGCCCTTGCGCTCGGCCGCCCAGGCGCGGCGCGTACCAAACTCATCGAGGAGAGACGGAAGATGGAATGCACCATCAAGTGGGTCGACGGCATGACCTTCATGGCGGAAACCGGTACCGGCCACATCGTGACCATGGACGGCGCGCCGGAGGCCGGCGGGCGCAATCTGGCGCCGCGACCGATGGAACTCATGCTCGCCGGCGCGGGTGGTTGCACCGCGTTCGACGTGGTCCTGATCCTGAAGCGCGGACGCCACGATGTGCGCGGCTGCGAGGTACGCCTCGAGGCCGAGCGCGCGGACAGCGACCCCAAGGTTTTCACCCGCATACGCTTCGTCTATCGCGTTAGCGGGCGCAAGCTAAAACGCGAAGTGGTCGAGCGCGCAATCCATCTGTCGGCCGAAAAGTACTGCTCCGCATCGATCATGCTCGCCAGGACGGCCGAACTGACGCACGAATGCGAGATCGTCGAAGTCGACTGAGGCCTTCGGGCCTCGCAGGCCGTTGCACGCCTGCTAGCACTGAGCAGCCCTAGACCCGGTAGCTCAGCGTCGTCATCAGCTTGGCGGCGAGCTTCATCGCGCCCTTGACCGGCGTGGGAAGCTCGTGCGCGCCAAGCCGCACTGCCGCCTCGGCGTGCTCGGCCTCGTCGGCCTTCATCTGCTCGACGATCGCCCTGGACTTGCGATCCTCCACCGGCAAGGTGTCGAGATGGCCCTTGAGATGGGCCTCGACCTGACGTTCGGTCTCGGCCAGGAAGCCGAGATTCCAGCGGTCGCCAAAGCGCCCGGCGATCAAACCCATCGCCAGCGCCCCGCCATACCACAGCGGATTGAGCAGGCTCTTGCGCCCGCCGAGCTCGGCGATGCGGCGCTCGGTCCAAGCCAGATGCTCGGTCTCTTCGCTTGACGCCTCTTGCAGCGTCTGGCGGATCGATTCGTCCCGCGACATCATCGCCTGCCCCTGGTACAAGGCCTGCGCACAGATCTCGCCGACGTGATTGACCCGCATCAGGCCGGCGGCATGACGACGCTCGCTCTCGTCGAGTGTCGCGTCTGGCACATCCTCGCCCGGCACCGGCCGCAGACTGCGTGCGGGCGCGAGTACCGTGCGCAGCGCCCTGTCGAATTCAATGATGGCCCTGTCGATCATCGTCCGCCTTCTCCATGTCTCGCCGGGTCGGTGAAGCCACGCTCGCCCCGCAGTGAGCGCAGCGCATCTGCGCGGTCGCGCGGCGGCACAGGGCCGTCGCAGAAGTAATCGTAAGCCAGCGCCGCGCGTGGGCGGTTGTAGTCGTTGTCGCTGATCGCCTGCCACTCGCTCCGCTTCAGGGGCGTCCAGTCACCGTTCTTGCGACCACTCGCATAGAGGCGGCGCTCGCCCGTGGCGCAGCGAATGCCCTCGAAAGTGACGTTCTCGGCGCCGCCGGGCGTGCGGACCACGAGGACGTATCGAACGACGCCGTCCGCACCGACCGTGACGCTGGCCGCATCGACGAAGAAACGGTTGGGCGAGGCGCTGCTGACGAAGAAGGGCCTCAGGCTCGCCTCGTCGACCGGCGGAGGCAGGGTGTAATCGCCCTCCTCCCAGTTGGTGTCGGCATCGAACAGCAGGCCCGCGCTAGCCGGGCCCGAAAGACAAACGAGGGCCACGAGGCCCCCGCGAATCAGGGAACGCAATCGAAACGTCAAGCGCGCAGATCTCCACAGAGCGAGGTGCGGATCGCCTCCGGCACCGGATCGACCGTCGCCCTGTAGGCGTCATGATCGACCCCGACCGCCAGCGCGGCCCCACGCTTCATGGCCTCGACCCTCTGCGGGCCGAGCTCGAAACGCAGAAAATGCACCGACGACGTCTTGTCGTCATTTTCCCGCTCCAGGTCCTCGTCCGCAATGGCGAAGACCGGTTCGAAGCCCTCCACGCGCACCCAGACACGGTCCTCGGCGCCGATGAGGCGCCCCAACCAGTCCCGGCGCTCGGTCTCGTCCGGAAATTCGATCAGCATCGTTGCCTTCCAGTTCTGACCGTCGGGCACGAGCGGGTTGTAGACCTCGAGCTCGTCGAGGATGCCGGCCTCCTCGAAGGTGCGCTCGACGCGCAGCATTTCCTGGATCTGGTAGCGGATCGTGAGTTCGTCTTCGAAAAGCAGCGTGACATTCGGCCCGACGGCGAGTGACCTCTCCTTCTTGTGCGCGATCACGCGCGCACGGAACTCGCCCCGCTTGCGGGCATATTCCTCCAGACTCATCAAACTGTCGCGTTCGATCACCATCAACCTGCCTCCTCCAGTCCGTAGGCCATTCGCAGCAGCGTCAGCGGATGGGCTCTTTCGGCTTCGAGTATCGTGCCACCGTCGCGGATGCCCTGCTGGATGTGGCGTCCGGCAATCGGGCAGTCGGAACTGATGAAGGCCGGCTCGACCTGCGCCATCTGACGAAACACCGGCCTGCCGATCTTCATCGAATGCTCGAAATACTCTTCCTTGACCCCCCAGGTGCCGTCGTGGCCGGCACAGCGTTCGATCGTCGTGACCTCGGTGTCGGGCACCAGCTGGAGGGTCTCGCGCGTCTTCTGACCCAGGTTTTGCACCCGGCTGTGGCAGGGGATGTGGTAGGCCACCTTGCCCAGCGAACGCTTGAAATCGGTCTTGAGCAGCCCATCGCGCTTGCGCAGCATGAAGTACTCGAACGGATCGAACATCGCGTCGGCAACCTTGGCCACGTCCGCCTCCCCCGAGTACAGCAGCGGCAACTCCTGCTTGAACATCAGGGCGCACGAGGGCACGGCCGCGAGAATCGCGTAGCCCTCGCTCGCCAGCTTGGCCAGTGCCGGGATGTTGCGCCGCTTCAGGCGGTCAACCCCGTCGAGGTCGCCGAGTTCCAGCTTGGGCATGCCGCAACATCCCTCCTGCTCGGCAAGCACGGTCGGGATCTCGTTGTGCGACAGGATCGCCACCAGATCGTGGCCGATGCCCGGCTCGTTGTAATTGACGTAGCAGGTGGAGAAGATCGCGACCTTGCCCGGCGTGCGCTCGCCATCCCGCGCCGGCCAGTCCGATGCGACCCTCGCCTTCGAGCGGAACTTCGCCGGCGCGTAGGGAGGGAGTTCACGCCGCTTGTCGACGCCGAGCACAGACTGCATCAGGCCGCGGGCCGCGCCATTCCGATTCGCTGCGTTGACGGCCTGTGCCACCTCAGGAATGGCTGCCAGCTTTCCGAGGGCATCGGTGCTGGAGAGCAGCTTGTCGCGGAAACGCACCTCACCCTTGCGGAATTTCACCGCCTTCGCGCGCAGCATCAGGTGCGGAAAATCGACATTCCACTCGTGGGGCGGTACGTAGGGGCATTTGGTCATGAAGCAGAGGTCGCATAGATAGC
>JBFGUQ010000251.1:0-4620 GCA_041565515.1 Rhodocyclaceae bacterium
ACGTAGTCGCCGATGCCGAAGTTGGTGTCGTAGCCCAGGACCTTGTATTCGAACAAGGTCTCGTTGATCTTCCAGCCCCCTGGCACGATCTCCTGGTCGAGCCCGAAGGCCTTGCCCACCGCGGTGGAGTCGTACGCCGACAGGTCGGGCGTCAGCACGACGTTGCGGTCGAAATCCGCATGCCAGAGGCGCAGCCAGACGTGGTGCCGGTCGAGCGGATAGCGCGAGTAGTCGAAGGGCTGGCGCACCGTGACGTCGAAGTACCAGCCGATGACGACACCGTCCTCGATGCGACGCCGGTAGGCCTCCTCGATGACCGTCGAAGCGGAGGACACCTGCTCGGGCACGGTAAAGCCGCGGCTGATTTCCCCGGGCACCGAGTCGGCGTATTTCTGCCAGACGTAGCCGGTGATGTTGACGTCGCTGGCGGTGACGAAGTGCAGCGACTGGACGAAGACGCCGGTCGGGATCAGGATGCGCCCGTCCACGACCGGGCCGCGCCCGAGAAACGCCTGGACCGAGGCCTCGTCGGCGAGCTGGCCCGGCGGCGGGGCATAATCGCTCACCGCATGGGCCCATAGCAGTCCGATGATCCCCGCCAGTGCGGCCGAGACGAGCGCGGACGCCGCCCACCAGCTCCTGTTGCCCATCGTCTCCATCCCTCCCCGGCGTCCACCCCCTTGCATGGCCGACGCCATGCGAGCACCGACGCGTCCGCTCAGGTATAGCCGATCCAGCGCCCCAGCACCATCGCCGTCGGCCACGCCGCCAGCGAGATCCCCGCCGCCACGCGCGCTTGGCGCGGGACGCCGGCGCGCCAGCGCGAGGGGTCTCCGCTGGCGAAGCGCAGCCACGCCGCATTGCCCGCACCCACCGCGACGAAGCCCAGCTTCGCCAGGAAGGGCGCCGAGGCCGCATATTCGGTGGCGCGGGTGATGAACAGCAGGCCGCCGCAGGACACGGCGAGCGCCAGGCCGCAGGCCGCGGTGGGGGCGAGCACCGACCACAGCGGCATCACCGGCTGGCTGCGCCACGCCCCCAGCAGGCGCAGGTCGAGCGGGACGATCGCGCCCAGCAGCAGGGCGATGCCGAGGATGTGGCCGGCGTTGACCAGCGGATAGAGCCAGGCGGAGGCCCGCAGCGCCTTCGCCAGCGCGAGGCCTTCGAGCGCGACCAGGGCGGATTCCACGCGACGCCGCGGCGGCCCGGGCTCAGGAATCGCGCTCGGGGTAGAGCACGTAGCGCTTGCCGTCGATCATCAGCCACTCGGCCTTCACCAGGCGCTCGTTCGCTCTTGCCGAGCGCTGGCCATGCACGGTGACGCTGCGGCCGACGCTGAGCATGTCGTCGGTGAGACCGGCGCGCTCGTTGCGCCACGGCTGGCCGACCTCGACCACCCAGGTCTCGCCCTGCACGTCGAGGGTGAGCTCGCCGTGCGGATTGCCGAGCCGCACCGCGGTGATGACCCCGCTGATCTCGAACTCGTCCGCGGTCGCCCAGCCCCAGCCGTGATGCGCGCGGGCCTGGATCGCCAGCAGCAGCAGGGGAAGCAGAAGCGTCAGCGCGAGCCAGCGCGCGCGGTTGATCGTTGGGTTCATGATGGCGTCTCCTGTGCAATGATCACGGACCTGCCGCCGATAGACTGCGGGTTGCCCGCAGAGTGCCGCAGGCACCCGGTCGACCGCCAGCGAGGGGCTTGCCCTGCCCCGAGTTCCCGGCTCACACCTCGACCACGAAATCCGGCCGGAAGCCGGTGCCCTTTTGCCCCGGATAGCCGCGCGGGTTACAGACGACCCGCGTCGCGCCGATCATGTAGTCGCACGCGGTATGCATGTGGCCGTGGATCCACAGCGCCGGCTGATAGCGCTCGATCAGCCAGGACAGGTCGGACGCGTAGGCCGAGGACAACAGGTCGCCGCGTGCCCGCTCGGGAACCGACTCCCAGGCCGGCAGGTGGTGGGTGATGACCACCGTCGGCACCTCGGACGGGGCGGCAAGCCGCTGTTCGAGCCAGTCGACCGATTGCTCGAACAGGCTCGCGGTATCGGCGGGACCGAGCGGGACGAAGCCCCAGCCTTCGTTCGCGGGCGCGATCCCGATCCGGAGGTAGTCGTTCATGCACGACGCGGCCGTCACGATCGCCGCCTCGCGGGAGTCGTCGCCGTACAGGCGGAAGTCGGTCCATAGCGTCGTGCCGAGGAATCGGACGCCGTCGACCACGACCTCGTCCCGCTCCAGGAAGAAGGCCCGCCGCTTCCCGGCTGCCGGGCCCAGGTCCCGGAACGCCTGCAGCAGCGCGGGCAATACCTCGCCGTAGAACTCGTGGTTGCCTGCAAGGTACAGCACGGGCTTGTCGTTCCAGCCGACGAAGTGCTCGAAGCCCCTCGTGCCCAGGTCGATGTCGCCCGCGAGCACGAGCACGTCGTAGTCGAAGGCCGTCGGCCGCGCCAGGGGCTCGGCGTCGGGAAACTCGAGGTGCAGATCGGACACGACGTACAGTCTCACGTGCAGTCTTCCTGTGGTCATATGGCACGATGGTTTGCTGGCAATCCGTGCTGTCCACGACCATACCCGCGCATCCCCCGGCCTGTCACGCAAATGCGCGCCCGCCATCGCTACCTATAATCAATTTGAAGGGGGCGTTCCCGTGCCTTGCGCGGCGTCCCGTGTCGGCCGGGTGCGAAGGTCGCAGCCCTGGTCATTTCCTGCGCGGAGGTATCGAGCATGCGTCGCTTGCCCCGAACACGAATCATCGCCTCGTCCATCGCGATCGCGCTCACCCTGGGCATCACCGGGTGCGAGACGACCAACAAGCGCGACTTCGGCACCGCCATCGGCGGCGTCCTCGGCGGCTTTCTCGGCCACAAGGCCGACGATGGCGGTGCCGGCGGCACCATCATCGGCGCGCTGGTCGGTGCCGCGGTGGGTCGCATGATCGGCCAGTACATGGACGAGCAGGATCGCGCACGCCTTGCCGAGACCATCAACACGGCCCCGAGCGGGCAGACGGTGCGCTGGCGCAACGACGACAGCCAGCATGACTTCGCCGTCACGCCCACCTCCGATTTCTACGCCAAGGGCGAACAGCAATGCCGCAGCTTCGACCAGGTCGTGTATGTCGACGGCCGCCGCGAGGTCATGGAAGGCGTCGCCTGCAAATCGCCCGGCAGCGACGAACTCGATTTCGCCGAGCGGTCGGCATGACTTTCGCGGGCTGACACGAGGAGGCCGAGCATGAGCATTCGACAATGGCGCCGCGGGCTTTGCATCGCACTGAGCCTGGCACTGTGCGTGGTCACGCCGACATCTGTAATTGCCCAGAGTGACTACGATTACACGCCCCCGCCATCGAGAGTACCCGACGGACAATACCCCTCGTCCGAGGGTGGCGGCGGTGGCGGTGGCGGAAAGAACTGGCTGATCCCCGCCGTGATCATCGGCGCCGCCGCGCTGTTCGCGATCAACCGCCAGCTCAACGCCGAGAAGGAGGAGGTGCGCAACGACAGCGAAGGCGTCAGGCAATTGCTGCGCGACGGGCCGCAACTGCCCACCCAGTTCAACGCCAGCGCCTTCGGCATCCGCGCGCTGGTGCGGGGCGGCTGGCCGATCGTGGTCGATTACGCGCTGCACCGGCCCGGCCGCGTGCAGCTTCGCATCAGCATTCCGGGGGCGGAGATCGTCACCTACCGGCTCGACCAGTTCGGGCTCGGGCGGCACCTGCTGCGCTTCGATCTGCCACCCTTCCTCGGCGACAGCCTCAAGCCCGCCGTGGTCGCGCTGACCGCTGCCGATCCCCAGACCGGCAGGGAAACGATCGACGACTTCACCGTCTATGGCGTCGGCATCGGCCCGCGCGCGGTCGGCTCGATCGCGGTCGACCAGCTGGAGTTCAATCCCGGCGAGGTGCGGGTCAGGAACGGCGATACCGCCAGCTTCGCCTTTCATTCGCGCTCGGATTTCGACAACTCCGCGGTCGAGTACATGCACGTCACGCAAAGTCCGGATGGCGCGCGCAAGCGCTATGTGAACGGCCAGCGCATCGGCAACGTGCTGCGCGGCAGCCGGGTGGAGAGCGCGCCGTCGCAACGCTGGGACGGCCATGACGAGCAGGCACGCGTATCGAAGGGGCGCCACCAGCTGCAGGTGCGGGTCTGGGACGACGGCGGAGACTGGGTTGGCGCGTGGTCCGAATCGCTCGTCAGGGTTCAGTGAGCGGCCGGCGGCCGCCTACCCGTCGCACCCTGCCGGCGTGACCGACGCGGCGCCAAAGAGCCCGCACCACTGCGCGCGCGGCATCACCGAGATCGCACCCTGATCGTCCATCTGCGTCGCGCTCGTGCGCGCCAGCCACTGCCGCGCTGTCGCCCCCGCGATGTCGGGTACCGGCCAGCGCCACCGGCGCGCGAGCACGCCGTCGGAAGTCAGCAAGCCGCCGTCGACGCGGGCGGATTCCGGATAGAGCACGTCCGAGCGCAGCAGCGCGCTCAACGGCTGGCCGGAGACGCCATCCCACAGCTGGACGCTGGTGTTGCCCCACAGCACGACACGTCCGCCCGGCAACAGCGCACCGCTGCCGACCCCTTCGCCGAGCGTGAGCGGCGGCGAGGGCACGTCGCCGGG
>JBFGUQ010000252.1:0-4600 GCA_041565515.1 Rhodocyclaceae bacterium
CACCGCACAGCGGCTCGCGGCCGAGAAGGCGCGCGCGGTCGCCGCCGCCTGGCCCGACGCGCTGATCATCGGCAGCGACCAGGTAGCCCACCTCGGCGACGAGGTGTTCGGCAAGCCCGGCACGGCGGAGCGGGCAATTGCGCAGCTGCAGCGAATGAGCGGGCAGACCGTGGTGTTTCATACCGCGCTGGCCCTGCTCAATACCCGCAGCGGTCACCTTCGGTGCGAGGCCGTGCCGACCCACGTGCGCTTCCGCGACCTGAGTGACGCCGAGATTCGACGCTACGTGGAAAAGGAGCGACCGCTAGACTGCGCCGGCAGCGCCAAGTCGGAAGGGCTGGGCATTTCGCTGCTGGAGGCGCTGTCCGGCGACGACCCTACGGCGCTGATCGGCCTGCCCCTGATTGCGTTGTCGCGCATGCTGCGGGCCGAAGGGCTGGAATTGCCGTGATCGACGCCGATCGGGGCACGCTCTATCTCGTCCCGGTGGCACTCGGCGAGACCCCCTGGCCGAACTTTCTGCCCGCGCAGGCACAGGCGATCGCGGCGGGAATCGATCACTTCGTCGTCGAGACCGCGCGCGCCGCGCGCGCCCACCTCAAACAGCTAGCGTACCCGCACCCGTTGCGCGAGACCGACATCCGGGAGCTCCCCGACGCCTCGCGCACGACGGACGTCGAACTGGACGCGCTGCTGGCGCCCGCGCTCGCCGGCGGCAGCGTCGGACTGATGTCCGACGCCGGCTGCCCTGCCGTGGCCGACCCGGGGGCGCGCCTGGTGGCTCGCGCCCACGTCCTGGGTATCCGCGTCGTGCCGCTGGTCGGCCCGTCGTCCATTCTCCTCGGCCTCATGGGCTCGGGCCTCAATGGCCAGAGCTTCACCTTTCACGGTTACCTGCCGGTCGCGGAAAACGAGCGCGACGACCGCATACGCCAGCTCGAGGACGAGTCCCGCCGCCTCGGGCGCACCCAGATCTTCATCGAGACCCCCTACCGCAACGAACGCATGGTCGAAGCCCTGTTGCGCCAGTGCAAGCCGGGGACGCGCTTGTGCATCGCCTGCGACCTCACTGCCGCGGAAGAAATCATCCTCACCCGCAGCATCCGCGACTGGAAGCTCGGCCAGCGTCCGTCCCTGTCGAAGCGCCCGGCGCTCTTCCTGCTGCTCGGCTAGATTCCCGCCCTCGGGCCGAACCGGGCTCAGGCGTGCTCGCGCAACCAGGCTGAGAGCGCAGCCGGGGTCTCGACACAGGCAAGCGGCGACTCGGTGCGCAAGGCCTGCAGCGGGTGTGCACCGAAGCTCACGGCGAGCGCGGCGACACCGGCGTTCCTGGCCATCTGCAGGTCGTGCGTCGTGTCACCCACCATCAGCGTGCGATCGCGCTCGACGCCGAGCTCGTCCATGATTTCCTCGAGCATCGCCGGATGCGGCTTCGAAAAGGACTCGTCCGCACAACGCGTGGCGTGAAAATACGCGCCCAGGCCGCAACTCCCGAGCGCACGATTCAGGCCGACGCGACTCTTGCCGGTGGCCACGCCGAGCATCCGCCCCCGCGCGGCAAGATCGGCAATCGCGTCGACAACGCCGGGAAAGAGGACCAGTTCGTGGTCCTTCGAGAGGAAATGATGCCGGTAGCGCTCGACCATCCGCGGATAGTCCGCCTCGACCAGGGCAGGCGCCACCCGGCGCAGGGCGTCACCCAGTCCCAGGCCGATCACGAACCGAGCCTGCTCGTCGGCAGGCTCGGGCAGTTCGAGGTCGCGGCAAGCTGCCTGCAGCGCATTCACGATCGCCGCCGCCGAGTCCATCAGGGTACCGTCCCAGTCGAAGACGATGAGGTCGAAACGTTCAGCCATGCCGTTCCCCGCTGTCGCTGTCGAGCGCGTCGATGAAGGACTGGAGCTCCTGCGGCAGCGCGGACTCGAAGACCAGCTCCTCGCCGCTCAGCGGATGCGTGAAGCGCAGTATTGCCGCATGCAGGAACATCCGCCTCAAACCCTCGCCCTCCAGGGTCTTGTTGAGCGCAAAATCGCCGTACTTGTCGTCTCCGCACAGCGGAAAACCGAGATGCGCCAGGTGCACGCGAATCTGATGCGTGCGTCCGGTCTTCAGTTCCACCTCGAGCATGCTGAAGCGGCGCCAGCGCTTGACCAGCCGGATCACGCTGTGCGCCGGCTTGCCCTCGTCGCTGACGCGCACGCGTCGCTCGCCCTCGGCGGTCAGGAACTTGAATAGCGGCGCCTTCACGTGCTGGAGCGGATTCGCCCAGTGCCCGGGGACGAGGGTGAGATAGCGCTTCTCGACCTTGCCCTCGCGCAGCATGTCGTGCAGCGTGGTGAGCGCCGACCGCTTCTTGGCGACGATCAACAGGCCCGAGGTTTCCCGGTCGAGCCTGTGCGCGAGCTCCAGCATGCGCAACTCCGGGCGCTGCACGCGCAACTGCTCGATCACGCCATAGCTCACGCCGCTGCCGCCATGCACCGCCTTGCCCGACGGCTTGTCGATGACGATCAGTGCGTCGTCCTCGAACACTACCGGCAGCGGCTTGCCCGCCGGCGCCGGCGCACTGCGTGTCGGCTCGGCGATCCTGATCGGCGGAATGCGCACGTCGTCGCCCACCTGCAGGCGGTAGGTCTGCTGCACCCGCCGTCCGTTGACCCGGACTTCACCGCTGCGCAGGATGCGATAGATGTGGCTCTTGGGGACGCCCTTGGCGATACGCAACAGGAAATTGTCGATGCGCTGCCCGGCGGCGGCCTCGTCGATGTGCTCGTGCCGCACTTCAATCGCTTTGCCTTCGATCGTCATCATGAAATATACTTCTGGGCGGTTGTACCCGGTCGCTGCCAGCCAAGTGCCTTGCGTCCCGATCGAGTAATCGGGAGCGGAATGCAAACTGCTGGCTATGAGCCCTGAAGAGCGCTCCCGGATCCGCCAGCGCCTGCCATCAAAAACCTCAAGGGGCGCCGATGGTAACGCAATCGACAAACTTCGACACACCCATCCAGCCTTCCGGTTGGATATAGACGCGTAACGCACACGCAGGATCAAATGTACTGGCCCGGATGCAAGACAAAGCGAACCGGGCGGGTTCAAGAGAATATCGACCAGCCGACCCATCAAAGCCCGACCAATTACCGGATGACAGCAGCAGTCCTACCCAATCGCTCCTGATCCCGGAAAGCGCGATGGTGCGCGCCGTTCGTCCTGCCCGTGCGTCTGACGCGGGAGAACGATCCAAATGAAGCGCATGCTTTTCAATGCGACGCAGGCCGAAGAACTTCGCGTCGCAATCGTTGACGGTCAGAAACTGATCGACCTCGATATCGAATCGGCCGCCAAGGAAGAACGCAAGAGCAACATCTACAAGGCTGTCATCACCCGCCTCGAGCCCAGTCTCGAGGCGGCCTTCGTGGATTACGGCGCAGACCGCCACGGCTTCCTGCCGTTCAAGGAGATCGCCCGTTCCTATTTCCAGCCCGGCGTAGACGCCGGCAAGGCCTCCATCAAGGAAGCGCTGAAGGAGGGCCAGGAACTCATCGTTCAGGTCGAGAAGGACGAGCGCGGCAACAAGGGCGCCGCCCTGACGACCTACATCTCGCTGGCCGGCCGCTACCTCGTGCTGATGCCGAACAACCCGCGCGGCGGTGGCGTCTCGCGCCGTGTCGAAGGCGAGGAACGCGCCGAACTGCGCGAAATCATGGATGGGCTCGAGGTCCCGCAGGGCATGAGCCTGATCGCCCGCACCGCCGCGATCGGCCGCAGCGCCGAAGAACTCGAGTGGGACCTCAACTACCTGTTGCAGTTGTGGCACGCCATCGAAGGCGCGGCACAGGGCCAGAGCGGTGCTTTCCTGATCTACCAGGAAGGCAGCCTGGTGATCCGCGCCATTCGCGACTATTTCCAGCCTGACATCGGCGAGATCCTGATCGACACCGACGACATCCACGATCAGGCCCAGCAGTTCATGGCCCATGTGATGCCGGGCAACGTCGCCAGGATCAAGCGCTACGCCGACGACGTGCCGCTGTTCTCGCGCTTCCAGATCGAACACCAGATCGAATCCGCCTACTCGCGCCAGGTCAGCCTGCCCTCGGGCGGCGCGGTGGTGATCGACCATACCGAAGCCCTGGTGTCTGTCGACGTCAACTCGGGTCGCGCGACCAAGGGTGCGGACATCGAGGAGACGGCGCTGCGCACCAACCTCGAGGCAGCCGACGAGATCGCCCGCCAGCTTCGCCTGCGCGACCTCGGCGGCCTCATCGTCATCGATTTCATCGACATGGAGTCGGCCAAGAACCAGCGCGAGGTGGAGGTGCGCCTGCGCGACGCCCTGCGCCATGACCGCGCGCGCGTCCAGACGGGCAAGATCAGCCGCTTCGGCCTGCTCGAGCTGTCGCGCCAGCGGCTGCGCCCGGCACTGGCCGAAACCAGCTACATCACCTGCCCGCGCTGCAATGGCACCGGCCATATCCGCAGCACCGAATCGTCGGCGCTGCACATCGTCCGCATCCTCGAAGAGGAAGCGATGAAGGAGAACACCGGCGCGGTGCACCTGCAGGTCCCGGTCGATGTCGCGACCTTCCTGCTCAACGAGAAG
>JBFGUQ010000253.1:0-4571 GCA_041565515.1 Rhodocyclaceae bacterium
ACCGGCAAGGCGCTGGCAGCGGCGCGCGATTTCGCCATCCCCAATGCCGCGCTGAACTGGCTCGAACACGGCAAGGACGGCTGGCGCATGCTCGTGTGGGCCGACGTGAGCCATATCGACGACGCGCTCGACGAACTGCCGAACGCCTGAAGCCTCTCGGACCATGCACCGCGGCACGGCGCTGCGATGGGCGCCGGCGCTGCGTGGTAATATCCGCGCTCGAAATCAACCCTTTCCGAGTCCGCGCCATGTTTTCCTCGCAAGACACCCTCGCCAAGGTCGATCCCGAAGTCTGGGCCGCCATCCAGGCCGAAAATCGCCGCCAGGAAGCTCACATCGAGCTGATCGCCTCCGAAAACTACGTGTCCACCGCGGTGATGGAAGCCCAGGGCTCCCAACTCACCAACAAGTACGCCGAAGGCTATCCCGGCAAGCGTTACTATGGTGGCTGCGAGCATGTGGATGTCGCCGAGCAACTTGCCATCGCCCGCCTGAAGGACCTGTTCGGCGCCGAAGCCGCGAACGTGCAGGCCAACTCCGGCTCGCAGGCCAACCAGGCAGTGCTGCTGGCGTTCGCCAAGCCGGGCGACACGATCATGGGCATGAGCCTGGCCGAGGGCGGCCACCTCACCCACGGCATGCCGCTGAACATGTCGGGCAAGTGGTTCAACGTCGTCGCCTACGGCCTGACCGACAAGGAAGAGATCGACTACGCGGCCATGGAAGCGATGGCGCGCGAGCACAAGCCGCGCATCATCATCGCCGGCGCATCGGCCTACTCGCTGCGCATCGACTTCGAGCGCTTCGCCAGGATCGCCAAGGAGGTCGGCGCCATCTTCTGGGTGGACATGGCCCACTACGCCGGCCTCATCGCGGCCGGCTACTATCCCAACCCGATTCCGCACGCCGACGTCGTCACCTCGACCACGCACAAGACGCTGCGCGGTCCGCGCGGCGGCATCATCCTGATGAAGGCCGAGCACGAGAAGGCGATCAACTCCGCCATCTTCCCCGGCCTGCAGGGCGGCCCGCTGATGCACGTCATCGCCGCCAAGGCGGTGGCCTTCAAGGAAGCGGCCACGCCCGCGTTCCGCAACTACCAGGAACAGGTGATCGCCAATGCGCGCGTGATGGCGCGCGTGCTGGGCGAGGAGCGCGGCCTGCGCATCGTCTCCGGCCGCACCGAGAGCCACGTCTTCCTGGTCGATCTGCGGGCCAAGAAGATCACCGGCAAGGAGGCCGAGGCCGTGCTGGGCAGCGCCCACATCACCGTCAACAAGAACGCGATCCCGAAGGACCCGGAGAAGCCCTTCGTCACCTCCGGCATCCGCATCGGCTCGCCGGCGATGACCACCCGCGGCTTCACCGAGATCGAGGCGGAGCAGATCGCCCACCTGATCGCCGACGTCCTCGACGCGCCCCACGACACCGCCGTGATCGACCGGGTGCGCGGCAAGGTTGCCGAGCTGTGCGGCAAGTTCCCGGTGTACGGCAAGTAAGCTGCGAGACCTGCGGGGGAGCGCGAACATGTCCAGGCATCCGGCTCCTCCCAGCCCGCCATCAGGTCGCGCCCGATGAAGTGCCCCTTCTGCGCCGACCCGAATACCCAGGTCACCGACACCCGCGAGAACGAGGACGGCGACGTCGTTCGCCGCCGCCGCCGCTGCGTCAAGTGCGACAAGCGCTTCACCACCTACGAGCGCATCGACCTGAAGATGCCGCACATCGTCAAGCGCAATGGCAGCCGCAGCGAATTCGACCATGACAAGCTCGCCGGCAGCATGAACCTGGCGCTGCGCAAGCGCCCCGTCACCACCGAGGCGGTCGAGGCCGCAGTCGACCGGATCGAGGCCCGACTGCTGTCCATGGGCGCGCCCGAGGTGCCGAGCGAGCGGGTCGGCGAGCTGGTGATGAAGGAGCTCAAGAAGCTCGACAAGGTCGCCTACATCCGCTTCGCGTCGGTCTATCGCAATTTTGCCGACGTCGACGAGTTCGCCGAGGTGGTCCGCGAAGTGCAGGCGCGCCCGAAGCGCACGCGCGGCGGCACGGCGGCGGAACCGGATCCCGAGCGTGACCTTTTCGGCGACTGATCACGCAGCAATGGCGCGGGCGCTCGCGCTCGCCGAACGAGGGCTGCACACCACCGTCCCCAATCCACGCGTCGGCTGCGTGCTGATGAAGGACGGCCGCAACATCGGCGAGGGCTGGCACCGGCGCGCGGGCGCCCCCCACGCCGAAGTGCTGGCGCTGCAGGCCGCAGGCGCCGAGGCACTCGGCGCCACCGCCTACGTCACCCTCGAGCCTTGCTCGCACTTCGGTCGCACCCCGCCTTGCGCCGACGCCCTCATCGAGGCCGGCGTGGCCCGCGTCGTCGCGGCGATGGAGGACCCGAACCCACTGGTGGCGGGTCGCGGCATGGCCCGCTTGCGGGCGGCAGGCATCGTCACGGCGCACGGCCTCCTCGAGCCCGAGGCGCGCGAGCTCAATATCGGTTTCGTTTCACGCATGGAGCGCGGACGCCCGTGGTTGCGGCTGAAGGCCGCCAGCACGCTGGACGGCAAGACTGCGCTCAGCAACGGCGTGAGCCAGTGGATCACCGGCGCCGAGGCGCGCCGCGACGGGCATCGCTGGCGCGCCCGCGCCTGCGCTGTCCTCACCGGCATCGGCACGGTCAGGGCGGACGACCCCCAGCTCACGGTGCGCGACATCCCGTGCGAGCGCCAACCGCTCCGCATCCTGGTCGACGCCAGGCTCGAGGTGTCGCCGCAGGCGCGCATCCTGTGCGGCGAGCCGATCCTGATTGCCACGGCGTCGGACGACATGACGCGCGTTGCGGCACTGAGTGCCGACGGCCACGAGCTTGTCGTCCTGCCCAATCCGGCGGGCAAGGTCGATCTGCCGAAGCTGATGGTCGAGCTCGGCCGCCGCGGGCTGAACGAGGTCCATGTCGAGGCGGGCTTCAAGCTCAACGGCTCGCTGTTGCGCGAAGGCTGCGTGGACGAGCTGTTGCTCTATCTGGCGCCGATGCTGGTGGGCGACACGGCCGGCGGCCTGTTCAACCTGCCCGAGCTGAGCCGCCTGCAGGACGCCGTGCGCCTGGACATCCGCGACCTGCGTCGCGTCGGCGGGGACCTGCGGGTGATTGCACGGCCGGCACCTTCACGCGAAGCCGCGTCAGGAGCCCGCTAGGGCAGGCTTGCACCCGGCGTTCCTGGTGCTGCCGATCCTTGCGCGCGGAAGAGGCGGGCCGTGGCCGGCTGAAGCCGGCCCTACGCAGCGCCGCCGCAGACGTTGCAGCCGGGATCCTTGCCGAATGCGACGCTGCGCCACTCCATCGCCAGGCCGTCGAGCAGCAGCAGGCGGCCGTCGAGCGAGGTGCCGCAGCCGATCAGCAGCTTCAGGGCTTCGGCCGCCTGGGTGGCGCCGATGATGCCGACGATGGGCGCGAACACACCCATGACGGCACAGCGCACCTCTTCGACGTCCTCGCCCTCGGGAAAGAGGCAGTGGTAGCAGGCGCTGTCCGGGCGGCGGCGGTCGAATACCGAGACCTGTCCGTCGAAGCGGATCGCCGCACCGGAGACCAGCGCCTTGGCGTGTTTCACGCAAGCGCGATTGACCGCGTGCCGGGTGGCGAAGTTGTCGCAGCAATCCAGCACCACGTCGGCCATTGCCACCTGCGCCTCCAGTGCCTCGCCCTCGAGGCGGACGGCGAGCGTCTCCACCCTGGCGAGGGGGTTGAGCCGGCGCAGGGTGTCGCGTGCGGAGTCGACCTTGGGCCGGCCGACCATCTCCGCGGAATGCAGGATCTGGCGCTGCAGGTTGGTGAGATCGACGTCGTCGTCGTCGGCGATCGCGATCGTCCCGACACCTGCGGCGGCAAGGTACATGGCGGCGGGCGAACCGAGTCCGCCCGCGCCCACGATCAGCACCCTCGCGCCGAGGATCGCCTCCTGCCCCTCGACCCCGATCTCGGGTAGCAGGATGTGGCGGCTGTACCGCAACAGCTGGTCGTCTTTCATCGGCGCTACTTGTACTCGCGCAGATCGGGCGGGGTGTCGTCGTGATCGCCGTGCTGGTGGTGATCCCAGGCCTGGATATAGACCTCGTTCGACTGCTTGATGAGGCGTTCGGGCGAAACCAGGTTGTGGCGCTGGGTCTCCTCGCAGAAATACACCAGCGCGCGGAAGATCCTCATGTAGAGGGTGTTGTCGAGCGCGAAACCGGCTTCACGCAACGCATCCTCGAGCGTCTCCATCGAGTAGTCGAGCACCGAATAGCGCACGATCAGCGACAGTTCGCGCTCGGCGCGCTCGACGTGCAGGCCCTTGAGCATGCGCAATGCCTGCCACGCGCGATCGACCTGCCCGGCCGGCAGCTTCTTGAAGCGCAGTTCGCGCGCCTTGAAGATGCCGGTGCCGGGCGCGGGGTGGTCATGATTTCTGCCGGCCAGCTTGTAGGCGGTTTCCCGACGCATCATGCCCCTCTCGCGATCATGGATTATTTCTTATTCTGGACGATCTGCAGTCCCTTGAGAAGGCTGATCGCCTGCTTGAGCTGGTGGTCGTCCT
>JBFGUQ010000254.1:0-4545 GCA_041565515.1 Rhodocyclaceae bacterium
CCGGTGCTGCGCAGTTGTTCGACCCGCCGCTTGAGCTGGTGGAAGTCGGTCATGCCGACGTTGAAGTCGCCATCGGTGGCGAGCAGGATGCGGTTGATGCCACCCTCGACGAAGCCGGCGCGGGCGGTCTGGTAGGCGAGCTCGATGCCGCTCGCGCCGGCCGTGCTGCCGCCCGCCTGCAAGGCATCGATGGCGGCGAGGATGCGTGCCTTGTCACTGCCTGGGGTCGAGGCCAGGGCGACGCCGGCAGCGCCGGCATAGGTGACCAGCGCGATGCGGTCCTGCGCCCGCAGCTGCTGCACCAGCAGCTTGAGCGAGGATTTGAGCAGCGGCAGCTTGTTGCTCGCGCGCATCGAGCCCGACACGTCGACCAGGAACACCAGGTTCGCCGGCGGCAGCGTCTGCTTGGCCACGTCCTGTCCCTTCAGCGCGACGCGCATCAGCAGCCGCTCGGGGTTCCACGGCGCCTGCGCCAGCTCGGTGTGCACCGCAAAGGGCGTGCGCCCAGTGGGCGGCGCGTCCTCGTAGGGGAAATAGTTGATGCACTCCTCCACGCGCACCGCGTCGGTCGGCGGCAGACGCCCCTCGTTGAGGAAGCGGCGCAGGTTCGACCAGCTGCCGGTATCGACGTCGATGCTGAAGGTCGACACCGGCGCGGTCGCCACCTGTTGCACCGGATTGGTCCCGACACCCTGGTAGCGTTCGCGGTCCAGCAGCGGCGGGGGCGGAACGCCGGCCGGTGCCGGGTGCGGCATCAGCGGCATTGGCTGCTGCTCCGCCATCCTGGCTTGCGATTCCATCGCGCGCTGGCGCAGCGGCGCGGCGGCCGCGGGCACGCGCACCGGTGCGTCGTGCTCGGCGCGACGCTCGTCGGCGGCAGCGACGCCGGCATTGGCCGCGGCTTCGGGAGCGGACGGCGGCGGCGCGGCCTTGCCGGCGGTGTCGGCCATCGGCGTGCGACCGGCCGGTGAGCAGGCGCTCAGGATGAGGCATAGGATCAGGGGCGTGGCGGTTCGGCGCATGGTCGGCGTCCTCTTCGTGGGGGCAGATGTCCCTGAAACGGACGAGCGACGCATCCTGGGTCAAACCGGGCGGTAAGCGGATGTTTCGGCCCAGGCGGGCGGGGGCTGTGCGAACGGCACGCGAGGGCGGCCACGACAGGGATGCCCGCGACTCCCGATCGTGAGAACCGAGATCCGTCGCGCCATGCAGGCGACGAAATGCCATCGTTGCGGCCGCTTTCAGGCGGCGGTGCAGCGCTTCGACGGCGCGCTCCAGTACAGTCATCGAGGCGGGCGTGATCAGCCGGCTCGACCACGCCGCCTGCTTGGGCCGGGAACTGGCCCGGGCGGAGGCTGCATTGCGCGATGGGACCGACTACATTCAGGACAAGGCGCCCGGCAGGCGTGATGACGAATCCCGTCTGTCGCAGGATCCGCCGTGTGGCCGTTCTTCGGCTTGCCTCTGACAAGTGAAACGATGGGTCTCCCCGTCCGCCGGTTGCGCGCATGGTGACGGCTCTGGGTCATTGGCACCAGTTCGATGAACCGCAGACCTGCCGGTCGACGGTGCAGACCGCTGCGCGGCAGGACTGTCGCCGAGAATCGATTCGAGCGGAAATCCTCGATGCTTGTCCGGCGGAGGCGGAATGAAGGCACTTTCGAGTACCGGTTTTTCGTTGTTCGGTGCGGCACTGGTCGCTGTCAGTTTCGGGCTCGCCCGGTTCGCCTTCGGACTGTTCGTGCCCCCGATCCGCGCCGAACTGGAACTGATGCCGAACCAGATCGGCATCATCGGCGCGCTGCCGCTCGTCAGTTTCCTGCTGTCCACGGTGGTTGCGCCGGTTGCCGCCGATCGGCTCGGTGCCCGGAACACGGCAGTGCTGGCTGGGGGTTTCGGTGCCGTCGGTCTGGCAATGATCAGCCAGGCCGCTGGCCCACTGTCGCTCGGTGCGGGTGTGTTCGCTTGCGGCATTTGCACCGGCCTGATGATGCCGGCGCTCACGGCCGCGATGCAGGCGATGGTGAAGCGCTCGCTGCACGGACGGGTGAGCGCGGTCATGAACGCGGGTACCAGCATTGGCGTGGCCGTTGCCGTTCCGGCAGTGCTGTTCCTGGCGGGCGCCTGGCGTTTCGCGTACCTATCCTTTGCCCTACTGGCAGGCATCGGGATGCTTGCAGCGTGGCACTTCATTCCCTCGGTCTCGCGAATCACGCCGGCGAACGCTGCGCCGCCGCCTCCGATCAGCGTCTTGCAGTGGTCGCGCCTTTTCAGGCTCGCGCTGTTTGCATTCGTGATGGGCTTCGTCTCCTCTGCGTACTGGGTATTCGCGCCCGATCTGGCGGTCGCCCTCGGCGCCCTGCCGCCCGGCGCAACCGGGTGGCTTTGGCTAGCGGTTGGCGTCGCCGGCCTCGGCGGTGCCGTCGTGGCTGACCTTGCCGATCGCAACAACCCACCGATCACGCAGGCACTGATGCTGATGATGCTGTCCGCGAGTCTCGCACTGCTCGCTGCCAGCCCCGGTCGGTTGGTGCTCGCGGTATTTTCCGCGCTGGTCTTCGGCCTGGCGTACATGAGTTTGACGGGGCTCTATCTGACGAGCGGCATCCGCCTATTACCTGGCCGACTGTCGATGGGGCCGGTACTGCCATTCATGGCCGTCGCGCTCGGGCAGGCGGCGGGCTCGCCCGTCGTCGGCGTGCTGGTAGACGAATTCGGCTACGCCGATGCGTTCGCCATGTTCTCCGCGATCGGAATCCTGGTGGCGATCTCGTCACCACTGTATCCGCGCTACATTGACGATGAACCCACGAGGGAGGTCGAGGGCGGAACCGGCCTCCAGGCCGCTTTCGATCACCAGATCCGGGATGCAGATGGCAAGGCACTCAACCCGATCACGGGAGAAACTGAAAACACTTAGCCGACACGAAGTACGGAAGAAGTCGGAACACCCACGATCATGATCGTTGCGTTCGCTTAGTCTCGGGGCCGCTCGCGCAAGATGTCGAGGGCTTGCACCATGGCTTCGACCAGGACAGTCGCACGCTTACGTCATCACCCCGACAAGTTGCAGGAATCACGCCTAGCATCAACGCATCATGACAACCCGTGCGCTTGGGTATCCGTTCGCCTCTGTGGTTGAGCACCATGCGGCAGCAGAAGACAGCACCGCTGAGGCCGACTACCGCTAAGTCGGACCGCCCACCACATTCAACGACGAGGGGCTCCAGTGGAGCCCCTCGTCGTTCACCTCGCCGCCGACCGCCCAATGTGCCTCGCGGCACCCGGAACGTGACAGTTCTTATTTTTCAGTGACAGTTTTTATTTATGCGATCAATGCTGCGCCCAGCCTGGCGACTTCACTCCACCGTAACCGACTTCGCCAGGTTCCTCGGCTTGTCCACATCCGTGCCCTTCACCAGCGCCGCATGGTAGGACAGCAACTGCAGCGGGATCACGTGCAGCACCGGCGACAGCATGCCGTAGTGCTCGGGCATGTGCAGGATGTGGACGCCTTCGGATTCCGGGATCTCGCTGCCGGCGTCGGCGAAGACATAGAGCTCGCCGCCGCGGGCGCGGACTTCCTGCAGGTTGGACTTGAGCTTTTCCAGCAGTTCGTCGGCGGGCGAGATGGCGATCACCGGCATGTCCTTGTCGACCAGCGCGAGCGGGCCGTGCTTGAGTTCGCCGGCGGCGTAGGCTTCGGCGTGGATGTAGGAGATCTCCTTGAGCTTGAGGGCGCCTTCCATTGCGATCGGCCAGTGGCGGCCGCGGCCGAGGAACAGCGCGTGCTGCTTGGCGGCGAAGCGCTGGGCCCATTTCTCGATCTCGGGCTCGAGCTCCAGCACCTTCTGCACCGCCACCGGCAGGTGACGCAGCGCGGTGAGATGGCGGGCTTCCTCCGGCTCGGACAGGCGGCCGTTGATCTTGGCCATCGTCAGCGTCAGCAGCGCGAGCGCAGCGAGCTGGGTGGTGAAGGCCTTGGTCGAGGCGACGCCGATCTCGGGGCCGGCGCGGGTGATGAAGCGCAGCGCCGCCTCGCGCACGATGGCGGATTCGGGCACGTTGCAGATTGCCAGCGTGCGCTGCATTCCCAGCGCCTTGGCGTGCTTGAGCGCGGCCAGCGTGTCGGCGGTCTCGCCCGACTGGGAGATGACGACGACCAGGGTGTCGGACTCGGGCACGGAGTCGCGATAGCGGTATTCACTCGCGATCTCGACGGTGCACGGCATGCTCGCCACCGACTCGAGCCAGTAGCGTGCCACCAGGCCGGAGTGATAGCTGGTGCCGCAGGCCAGCACCAGCACCCTGCGCACACCGTCGAACACCTCGGGCGCACGTGCGCCGAAATGGCGAGCCTCGACGCCGCCGCCGCCGGCGATCATCTCGAGCGTGTTGCCCAGGGCCTGCGGCTGCTCGAAGATCTCCTTCTGCATGTAGTGGCGGTACTGGCCCAGTTCCACGGCATCGGCCGACAGGCTGGACAGGTGCACCTCGCGCTCGACCGCGCTGCCGTCCTGGCGCACCACGCGGTAGCCGTCGAAG
>JBFGUQ010000255.1:0-4543 GCA_041565515.1 Rhodocyclaceae bacterium
CGAGCCACCAGATGCAGCGCCGGTGCTTCCTCGTACCAGGGCAGGAAGCCGAGCGCGGGCTGCGGCGGGCGCACCGAATGGATGCGCGCCAGTTCCCGCCCGAGTCGCTCGGCGAGTTCGACGCGGTCGCCGCCGTAGCGCGGATCCTTCGCCAGCACATGCCCGGCGGCGGTGCCGCCGATGCGGCGCATGAGGAAGAAGGGCCGCCCGATCAGTTCGCGGTCGTCGCACAACCACAAGGGCTCGGGCACGGTGACGCCGGCCTCGAACACCGTCTTCAGCAGCGCGAACTCCTGCGCGCGGCCGTGGCTGATCGCCACCCCGGCGGTGGGCGAGTCCGAGCGCAGCACGCATGCCAGGGGCCCGGCATGGGGCCCGCCGCCGATCTCCAGGTCGACCAGCCAGTTCTCCTGAACCGCCCCGCCCGACAGCTGCCGCGCCTCGGTGACCACCACCGACGACGCTCCCGCGGCCTGCGCAACGAAGCGCTCGACCGCCTTTCTTGTCTTGTCTTCCATATCCACCCTCACAGTCCGCTGACCAGATGACCCCGGTCGACCGCCACACAGGCGCCCGACATCGCCGCGCCGGCCCCGGAGGCAAGCAGGAGCAAGGGCCCGTCGAGGTCGGTCAGTTCGCAGAAGCGTCGGCTCGGGATGCGCATGCGCAGCTTGTCGCCGGCCTCGCTGGTGAGGAAGTCACGGTTCAGGCTCGTGATCACGTAGCCGGGCATCAGCGCATTGACGCGTATGTCGTGGCGCGCGAGTTCCAGCGCCATCGCCTTGGTCGCCTGCAGCACCCCGGCCTTCGAGATCGCGTACGGCGCGACGGCGCCGCCGACGCGCTCCCCCAGGATCGAAGCGATATTGACGATGCTGCCCGGCTTGCCCGCGGCAACCATCCGCCGCGCGCCCTCCGTGGCGACCAGCCAGCAGCCCTTCAGGTTCGGCTCGATCACGCCGTCCCAGTCGGCCTCGGTGTGCTGCAACAAGGGCTTGGTGACGGTCTGTCCGGCATTGTTGACGACGATGTCGGGCACGCCGACAAGCCTGCCCGCCTCGTCGAAGGCGGCCGCCACGGCGGCCGCATCCGTCACATCCATCGCGACCGCCTGCGCCCGCCCGCCAGCCGCCTCGATCTCGGCCACGAGTTCCCGCAGCTTGTCGGCGCGCCGTGCAGTGACGACCACCTGCGCGCCGGCGCGCGCCAGCACCGCGGCAAAGTGCCGCCCGAGGCCACTCGAGGCGCCGGTGACGAGCGCGATCCGGCCGTCGAGCGTGAGCAGTGAGCTGAGGAATGCGGCGTCCATCAGATCTTCTCCCGCGTCGCTGCGGACTCGGCTCTGCGGCCTGCTACCAGCTTCTTGCCGAGACTGAAACGGTGTACCTCGCTCGGGCCATCGTAGATTCGGAACGCCCGCATGTCGGCGAAGATGCGCGCGACGATCGTCTCATGCGTCACGCCCTGACCGCCCAGGATCTGCACGCTGCGGTCCACCACCCGCCACTCGGCCTCGGAGCATACGACCTTCGCACGGCTCGACTCGAAGTTGCAGCGCTCGCCCTGGTCGAGCAGCCATGCGGTATGCCAGATGTGCAGGCGCGCCGTCTGCAGATCCATCTCGTTGTCGGCGAGCATGAAGCTGACGCCTTCGTGCTCGCCGAGGACCCGGCCGAAGGCCTCGCGTTTGCGGGCGTAGTCCAACGCCGTGTCATGGGCGCGGCGAGCCTGTCCGAGCCAGCGCATGCAGTGCGTCAGGCGGGCGGGCGCGAGGCGCACCTGGGCATAGCGGAAGCCCTTGCCGAGCTCTCCCAGCACGTCGGTCGCCGGCACGCGCAGGCCGTCGAAGCGCAGCACGCCGTGCCCCCCGGTGAAACAGGTGTCGAGCGCGTCCATCGTGCGCACCAGTTCGATGCCCGGACGGTCCATGTCGGAGAGGAACATGGTCGCCGAGCCATCCTCCATCTTGGCCATGATGATGGCAAACCCGGCCCCCTCCGCACCGGTGATGAACCACTTGGTGCCGTTGATGACGTAGTCTTCGCCATCGCGCACCGCGGTGGTCGCGAGCATCGAGGGGTCGGCGCCCGCCCCGGGCGCCGGTTCGGTCATCGCGAAGCACGAACGGCTGTGCCCGTCGACGAGCGGCTTCAGCCAGCGAAGCTTCTGCTCTGCCGAGGCGACTTCCTCCATCAGGTGGATGTTGCCCTCGTCGGGCGCGTGAATATTCAGCGCCGTGGGGCCGAGCGGGGAATAGCCCGCCTCCTCGAAGACGATCGCCTTTTCCACGTGCGAAAGCCCCAGCCCCCCCATCTCCCGCGATGCGTGCGGCGTCAGCAACCCGGCCGCGCGCGCCCTCGCGACGAGTTCGAGGCGGAGCTCCTCGGAGGGTCCGTGCTGCGTCTGGCGCGGATCGCGCTCGAGCGGGATGACCTCCTCGGCTATGAAGCGTCGTACCCGTGCCTGCAGTTCGCGCAGCTCCGGGCTCAGCGAAAAATCCATTGCGGTTCCCCTTCAGAAATGTTCATGCTCGTTCGATTCAGCCGCGGCGCCCCCTGAAGCTCCAGGAATCGCTCCGCCGGGGCCGCTCGGTGTCCGACATCGGAATGCTGGGTTTTAGTGTATTCTGAATTCAGTATTTGTCAACATGGCGGCGCGCGCCAGGCGCCCGCCTCGCGGCGGGCACTACCGCTGGCCTGGAAGCGCCGGGCCGATTCAGATGAATCCGCAAGCCCGGCGCATTTCCAGCAAGACCTGTTCGCCCTCGCCGACGTCGAGCCCGTCTTCGGTCAACTCGTTGACCCGGGTGACGCCATCGACGCTGCCGAGTTCCGAGACGTACCTGAGTATGTCGAGGGGCACGATCTCGCCAAGCAAATCGCGCCCCTCCCAGACCGACAGGAACGCGATGATGCCGTAGGCTCCCCAGTTCGAGACGTCGGCAACGATCAACTCGTCGCAACTGGTGGTCGAGGGTACGATATTCAGGTCCCGCAGCGCGGCAGCGACCTTGCCCATGCCGATTTCGTTGCCGCCATCACCGATGGCGATGGTCGGGCAGTGGCTCTGGAGCATGAAAGTATCGAAACAGGCGGTGTTCTCGGTGATGTCTTCACCGCGCATGTTGTAGTAGCCGCCATCGGCCGCCTGCCCGGGCCGCTCGATCGAGATGATCGCCTGAGGCTGAAATCGCTCGAGCGCATCATGGGCTTCACGTTCGCGCTTGTCATGATCGCCGACCCTGATCTCATGCACCCTGTACCTTTCGGCCAGGACCTGAGAAATCGGACGCCCGCAAACGATGATCGGGGTCGCGCCGCGCTTCTCGAAGGCTTCGTATAGTGCGATGGCGCCCACCGGCCCGTCGGTTTCGAATGTCTCGACCACCGGGAATCCGGTTCCAATAAGAATGTTTCCGCGACAGCTGTTCAGCAGCCTCGCCGCGCGAAGGCAGTAACCGGGCTGCAGATGCGACTGCACGGTCTTCATGCCGCGCAGGTTGCGCGCCACCAAAATGTCTTCGATCCTGCGGCTCAAGGCCAGTTCTTCGGTTTCGTTCATGCGCATATGTCCAGGTGCCCGAGGAAGGCCGCCAGGCGGGACGGCATGACTGCTGAAGTGACGGATTCGAGCGTGCCCCGCCTGTCCTGATCTTGCATCGAGGTCACGCCCCCACGGTCGGCGCCTTCCCGGCAGCGTGGGCCGGAATTCTTCCGGCGGCACCGCGCATCAGCCGCTCCGGACGTCCACATAGTCGGCGATGTCGACCTCGTCCATTTGCTCCGCCTGCATGAAGCGCTCGGCATAGGCCCGGTACACCCCGCTGCGCAGGAAGAGGTCGAACAGTTCGGCGTCGATGTGCTGTGCGTCGCGCATGCGCGCCATGATGGCCAGGCTCTCGCTCAGCGCCTTGCCGCGCTTGTAGGGTCGGTCGATCGCGGTGAGGGCCTCGAAGATGTCGGCGATGGCAAGCATGCGCGCCACCGGGCTCATCTGCTCGCGCGTGAGCCGCTTGGGGTAGCCGTTGCCGTCCATCGTTTCGTGGTGGCCGCCTGCCAGTTCGGGCACGTCGGCCAGGTGGCGCGGGAACGGCAGCGCGCTGAGCATGATGATGGTCTGGATGATGTGTTCGTTGATCTTGTAGCGCTCTTCCGCGGTGAGCGTACCGCGCTCGACGCCGAGGTTGTGCAGCTCGCCGCGATCGTACAGCAGCTCGGGCACCTCCATGCGAAAGCCCCACGGGTTGCCCGGGCCGAAGCGATCGGCCTCGCGCCGCGCGATGCGGTGCTCGGGCCGATCGGCCAGGAGGGGTTCGGCGGCGGGCAGCGGCGCGGGTGGCGCCTGGTCCATGCGGGCGAGTTCTTCATGACCGACGCCCAGGCGGTTGTCGAGCGTGCGCTGCCAGGTCCGGGCGCCGATCGTGCGCAGGCGCGCGAGGTCGGCCTGGCTCATCGACTCGCCGCCGAGGTTGCAGGCGGCGACGAAGGCGAAGTCCTCGTCCAGTTCGCGCCAGATTTCTTCGAGGTGCGCGAGGCTCGCCGCG
>JBFGUQ010000256.1:0-4537 GCA_041565515.1 Rhodocyclaceae bacterium
GCGCTGTGCCTGGCGCTGCGCGACAAGTACAACATCGCCGTGGTGACCAACGACATCTACACCGCCGAGGACGCGCAGTTCCTGGTGCGCAACGAGGCGCTCGCGGCCGAGCGCATCATCGGCGTCGAGACCGGCGGCTGCCCGCACACCGCGATCCGCGAGGACGCCTCGATCAACCTCGAGGCGGTCGACCGCCTGAATGCGCGCTTCCCCAGCCTGGACATCATCTTCGTCGAGTCCGGCGGCGACAACCTGGCGGCGACCTTCTCGCCCGAGCTGTCAGACCTCACGCTCTATGTGATCGACGTCTCGGCCGGTGACAAGATCCCGCGCAAGGGCGGCCCGGGCATCACCCGCAGCGACCTGCTGGTGATCAACAAGATCGATCTCGCGCCGCTGGTCGGCGCGTCGCTCGAGGTCATGGACCGCGATGCGCGAAAGATGCGCGGCAGCCGGCCCTTCGTCTTCTCCAACCAGAAGACCGGCCAGGGCCTGGCCGAGATCATCGACTTCATCGAGCGCCAGGGCCTGCTCGCGACCGCGGCCTGAGGGGACGCGTCGATCCGTTTCATCACTGCCCGCAACCGCTTCCGACAAGCAGGAGAACCCAGCATGAACCCCCACAAACCGATCGTCGCCGTCGTGCTCGCCCTTGCCTCCGGCGCCGCGCTTGCCCACCCGGGGCATGCAGGCGCGAGTTTCTTCAGCGGCTTCGCCCATCCCTTCGGCGGCGTGGACCATGTGCTGGCGATGATCGCGGTCGGCCTCTACGCCGCGACGCAGGCCGGCCTTGCGCGGCGCGGGCTGCCCGCGACCTTCGTGCTGGCGATGCTCGCCGGCGCGGGCCTGGGCGCGGCCGGCCTGGCGCTGCCGGGGGTCGAGGCGGGAGTCGCCGCCTCGGTGCTGGTGCTGGGACTGCTGCTTGCCTTCGCCGCGCGCCTGCCGGCGCACGCCGCGCTGCCACTGGTCGCGGTCTTCGCGCTCTTCCACGGTCACGCGCACCAGGCCGAGATGGCTGGGGCCAGCTTCGCCGCCTATGCCGCCGGCTTCGCGAGCGCCACCCTGGCGCTGCACGCCCTCGGGCTCGTCGCCGCGCGCGCGCTGCCGGACACCCCGCGTGCCGAGGGCACGCGCCGCGTCGGTGGCGGGATGATCGCCGCTGCGGGTATGGTGCTGCTCGGCGCCTGAGGGGCTCGCCTCACGCCCCGGGCGTGACCGGGGCGGCGGGGCCGGACGCTGGCGGCTCGAGCAACTGCACCTCGATGCGCCCGGAGCGCATGTGCAGGTCGCGCTGGGGAAAGGGGATCTCGACGCCGGCCTTGCGCAGCTCGGTCTCGACCGCCCACAGGTAGATGGCACTGACGCGCGCCGGCGAGCGCACGCCGACGATGCCGACCCAGACGACGAGTTCGAAATCGAGGCTGCTGTCGCCCAGCGACACCAGCCACACCTCGGCGCGATGCGTCTCGTCCTCGACCGTGAAGTCGACGCTGCGGGCCGCCGCCAGGCCGGCCTCGCGCACCTTGTCCTTGTCGGTGCCATAGGCGACGCCGAAAGGGATGTGCATGCGGCGGTACTGCTCGCCGTAGGTCCAGTTCACCACGCGGCCGTTGATGAACTCCGAGTTGGGCACGATGATGTCGACCGCGTCGTTCGTGGTGATGCGGGTGTAGCGCATGTTGATCTCCGACACGCGGCCCATCACGCCCGACTGCAGGTCGACGAAATCGCCGACCTTGAGCGTCTTCTCGAGCAGGATGATCACGCCCGAGATCAGGTTGCTGAAGATGTTCTGCAGGCCGAAGCCGATACCGACGCCGATCGCGCCGCCCATCAGCGCCAGGCTGCCTAGGTCGAAGCCGATGAAGTTCAGGCCGATGATCGAGCCCAGGATCCAGATCAGGTAGCGCACGATGCGCCCCAGCGCGTAGACGCCGGGTTCGCTCATCGACTTGCCTGCGCGGCTGCGCGAGATGCGCTGGATGCCGCGTTCGATCGCGAGCGCCCCCCACCAGGACAGGATCAGGATGACGACGAGGCCGATGATGCGCTCCGGCGTGACCTCGGTCTCGCCGATGGTCACCCAGCTCTGGCTCAGGAAGGCCGTGATCGCGTCCCAGTAGCGTTCCAGTGTCTCCATTCCCGGGCCTCAGTCGTCTGCCGCGGCGCTGCTCCGGGCCGCGGCGTGTGCCTGCGGCTCGCGCGGGCGGGGCAGCGCCGCAGGTTTCGCGTGGGCATTGCGTTCGAGTTCTGCGAGCCGACGGTTCGCGCTGCGGGCTTCGCGTCCCGCGCGGATGCGCGAGGGCAGCATCAGCAGCGTGCCGATCAGCAGTCCGAGGACGAACGCGGCGAGCAGGACCCATGCGAGCGCGATATCGAAGCTCCAGACGATGAAGGTGAGCGACACCGGGTGGATGTTCTGCAGGCCGAATACCGCGGCCAGTACCGTGAGGATCGCGAGAAGCACGTTGCGCATGTCGATTGTCTCCGTGTGGTTCCTTCGCCCCATTCGTCCGGTATCGGCCGGGCGGCGGGCGGCACTGCCGCTACTTTGCGCAACTGTGGCCGAGTGCGCAATCGGGAGTGTCATCCGCGGGCAGACGAGGGCCGCGGAGGTGGCGGACGACGATGGCCGGCGCCTTGCGATCGACGCGCGGTTGCGAGCGGTCGCCGCGGCCACCGGCATGGCCTTATCATTGGGGTCAGCGTTCCGGCCGCCGGGATCGGGTAGTCGTGCCGCCTCGCCCACGACGCTGCCGTGTGGGGATGGCGCCCCAGCCCGGCTCCAGGCGCGGCGGGGCAGACGCCAACCCGACACGGAGATCGCGATGGATCTGGAAAATTTCGTCCGCGCCCTGCCCAAGGCCGAGCTTCACCTGCACATCGAGGGCTCGCTGGAGCCGGAGATGATGTTCGCGCTGGCGCAACGCAACGAAGTCGCCTTGCCCTGGGGCAGCGTCGAGGCGACGCGCGCCGCCTATGCCTTTACCGACCTGCAGAGTTTTCTCGATCTTTACTATGCCGGCGCGGCGGCGCTGGTTCGGGAGCAGGACTTCTTCGACCTCGCCCTGGCCTATTTCGAGCGCGCCCACGCCGACGGCGTGGTGCATGCCGAGCTCTTCTTCGACCCCCAGACCCACACCGCGCGCGGCATCGCGTTCGAAACCGTGCTCGACGGACTCGAGCGTGCCTGCGCCGAGGCACAGCAGCGCTGGAGCATCAGCTCGCGCCTGATCCCGTGCTTCCTGCGCCACTTGAGCGAGGACGACGGCTTCGCCACGCTCGAGCAGGCCTTGCCCCACCTCGCCCGCATCCACGGCGTCGGGCTCGACTCCTCCGAGATGGGCCATCCACCGTCGAAGTTCGCCCGCCTGTTCGAGCGCTGCCGCGAGCTCGGCCTGCACATCGTCGCCCACGCCGGCGAGGAGGGGCCGCCGGCCTACATCGTCGAGGCGCTCGACATCCTCAAGGTCGAGCGCATCGACCACGGCGTGCGTGCCGCCGAGGATGCCGCGCTGCTCGAGCGCCTCGCCGCCGAGAAGGTGGCGCTGACCGTGTGCCCGCTGTCGAACGTGAAGCTGTGCGTGTTCGAGCGCCTGGGACAGCACAACCTGAAGCAGCTGCTCGAGGCGGGGCTCAAGGTCACGATCAACTCGGACGACCCGGCCTACTTCGGTGGCTACATCGGCCAGAACTACCTCGACACCGCGCGCGCGCTGGACCTCAGCCGCGCCCAGCTCAAGCGCATCGCGCGCAACAGCCTCGAGGCGAGCTTCGTGCCGGAGTCGTTGCGCGCGCCCTGGCTGGCGCGGCTCGACGCGATGCCCGACTAGCGGCGTGGCTGGCGAGGCGGGATCGAGCAAGCGACGAAGCCCGCCCCTGCCTGGCGCGCCCGGGCGGCGCGGGTTCACAGCCGGAGCGGCAAGCGGATGCGGGACCGGAATGCGGCGAAGAGGCCGCTCCCGCGTCATCTTCGGGCATGCGCGCGCGCCCAGCGCACGATGTCGGCCGCGGCCATCGCGCCGGCCTGGCGCGCCACCTCGCGCCCGCCCCTGAACAACATCAGGGTCGGGATGCTGCGGATGCCGAACTGGGCGCCGAGCGCCTGTTCGGCCTCGGTGTCGACCTTGGCGAGGCGGAAGTGGGGCTCGAGCATGCCCGCCGCCTCGGCGAAGGCGGGCGCCATGGTCCGGCAGGGGCCGCACCAGGGCGCCCAGAAATCGACCAGCACCGGTACGTCGCTGCGCCCGATGTGGCGGGCGAAGCGGGCTGCACCGAGCGCGACCGGCTGTGCGTCGAAGATCGGGCGGTGGCATTTGCCGCAGGCCGGCGCATCGCCGGCGCGTTCGGTGGGGACGCGATTGACGGCGTCGCAGTGGGGGCAGACGAGGTGCAGCGCGTCGCTCATGGTGGAGGTCCCTCAGTCGATCGGATTCGCATGAATATGCAGGCGATCGGGCCGAATTCAACAAGCCGGGGTGCAGTCGACGCGGCTTCGATGCTCTAATGATGGCCCGCCCCTGGATGGAGACCCCGC
>JBFGUQ010000257.1:0-4529 GCA_041565515.1 Rhodocyclaceae bacterium
CAGCAAGACCCGCACCTCGAGCTCGTCGCGGCCGACCTGGACCAGCTGCGACAGGCTGCCGTCGAAGGCGGCGCGCAGCTGGCGGCCGAGGTTCTCCGTCGTCAGTCCGAGGGCCTCGCCGGCGGGCGTGAGCCGGTACACTAGCTGCTCTCGCCCGAACGGCATGTCGTCCTCGGTCTCGCTCACCCCCGGAATGCTCTTGAGCGACTCGGCCAGCCCCAGCGCGGCTGCCTTGAGGGCGTCGGCATCGTCGCCGGTGAGGCGCACGGTCAGGTCGCGCCCGGGCGGCCCCGACTGGCGGGCGGTGAGGGTAAGGCTCTCGAGGCCGGCGACGGCGCCGAGCTTTTCGCGCCAGGTGGCGAGGAAGCGTTCGTTGCGCACCGTGCGCTGGTCGGGCGGTGTCAGCTCGACCATGATCGCGGCGAGCTGATCGCCGCGGGCGCTCGCGCCCGCGCCCGAGGAAATGGTGCCGCCGAGCCGGGCGACGGCCGTCTGCACGAGGCCGCCGCCGAGTTCGCGCTCGGCCTCCAGCAGCGCGCTTTCCAGTTCCTCGAGGAAGGCTGCGGTGCGGGCGCGCGGGGTGCCGGCGACGAAGGTGGCATTGGCATAGACCACCTGCCCCTCGGGCGTGGGGAAGAACACGAAGTTGATGCGTCCGCCCGCGATCAGCCCGACGGCGAGGATCATCAGCGCGAGCGTGATCGCGACCGTGGCCCCACGCCAGTCCAGCGCGAGTGTCATGGCGCGGCGAAAGTGGTGGTCGCGAAAGCGCGCGAAGCCGGCGTCGAGGCGCTGGCGCAGGCGGGAATTCTTGTGTCCCGAACTGCCCGACAGGGCCAGCCTCAGGTGCGAGGGCAGGATCAGGAAGCTCTCGAGCAGCGAGGCGACGATCACCATGATCATGACGAAGGGAATGTCGCCGAGGATGTTGCCGATGATGCCGCCGACCAGCATCAGCGGGATGAAGGCCGCGACCGTGGTGAGCGATGCCGCCACCACCGGCCACAGCATGCGCCGAGCGCCGCCGAGCGCCGCCTGCACCGCCCCCTCGCCCATCAGCCGGTGGGTATCGGCATCCTCGCTGACCACGATCGCATCGTCGACGATGATGCCCAGCGCCATGATCAGCGCGAACAGGCTGAGCATGTTGATCGTGCCGCCGAAGAAGAACATCAGGCCCAGCGTGGCGAGGAATGCCGTCGGCACGCCCACCATCACCCAGAAGGCGACGCGCGTGGGCAGGAAGAGGTAGAGCACGATGACGACGAGGACCAGGCCGGAGAGGCCGTTCTCCACCAGCAGCCGGATGCGGTCGCGGATCAGCTCCCACTGGGTATCGAAGACCGCCAGCGTGATCGAGGGCGGCAGGCCGGGGCGGGTCTTCTCCAGCCAGGTCTCCAGCAGCTGTGCGGCCTTCAGGGAGTGACCGCCTTCGCTGCGCTGCAGCTGCATCTCGACGACGACGGCGCCGTTGCTGTGCAGCGCCAGCTCGCCCGGCCGCGGTTCGCGGCTGATGCGGGCGATGTCGCCCAGGCGCACGAGGCCCTGCTGATCGCTCACTACCGGCAACGAGGCGAAGGCCTCGGCGCTGCGGCGTTGCTCCAGGCCGCGGATCTCGCGCGCACCGTCCTGCTCGCCGGCAACGCCGGCCGGCACGTCGCGTGCGAGCTGATTGATGCGGTCTCCGACCGCGACCAGCGACAGTCCGAGGGTCTCGAGGGCGGAGGAGGGCAGTTCGATGGCGATCCGCTCTTCGGGCAGGCCGGTGATGTTGACGCGGTCGATGCCGGCGGCCAGCAGTTCGCTCTCGAAGCGCCGAATCCACGGGCGCAGTTCGTCGATGCTGTGCCCGCTGACGAGCATGCGCGCGATCGGTTCGTAGCGCGACACGCGACTTACCTCCGGCGCCTCGGCGTCGCGCGGCAGGTTGCGGAATTCGTCCACACGCTGGCGCACCTGGTCGAGCGCGAGCAGCGCGTCGGTCCCTTCGTGCAGTTCGAGCGTGATGCTGGCAACCCCCTGGGCAGAGGTCGAGCTCATGCGCTTTAGGCCGTCGACGGTCTTCAGCCGCTCCTCGAGCGGCGCGGTGATGCCGGTCTCCACGTCCTGGGCCGAGGCGCCGCTCCACACCACCCGGACCGAGATGACATCGAGCTCGAAGCTGGGGAAGAACTGCACGTTCATCCGGGCGAGGCCGATCGCCCCGGCGAGGAAGGCGAGCAGCATCAGCACGTTGCCCGCGACCTTGTGGGTGGCGAGCTTTGCCATCACGCCGCGCTGCTTCATCGCGCGAGCACCTCGACCGCGAGACCGTCGATCGCATGCGGCAGATGCGTCGTCATCACCGCGGTGCCGGGCTGCAGGGCCTCGCTGCGAACGAGCAGTCGAAGGCTGTCGCCGTCGCGGCGTTCGCCCGCACGCTCCACCCGCAGGGCGACGAGCCGGCCATCGCGCACCGCGTAGATGCGGTCACCGCGATGCAGGGCCGATGGCGGAAGCGCGAACACGCCGGTGGCGGGGGGGCGCTCGAGTACCGCATTGACGAAGGCGCCCACCGGCACGCTGGCGGCATCCTCGAGGCGCAGCAAGGCGTCGACGCCGCGCGCGTCGGCCTCGCCGCCGATCCGCTCCAGGCTTGCTTCGAGCGTGATCGCGCCGAACTCGGCACGGGCAACGAGCTCCTGGCCGGCCTTGATCGCGCCGCGCAGCTCCTCGGCGTAGATCGCCGGCACGCGCGCGCGCAGGAACAGCGCGTCGGACGAATACAGCGTAAGCAAGGTCTGGCCCGGCGTGACCTGGTCGCCGGCGGCGGCCTCCACCTTGCCGATGCGCGCGTCAAAGGGCGCGGTGATCTCGCCGCGTTGAGCGTCGCGCTGCGCCTCGGCGAGTCTTGCCTGCAACTGCGCCAGCCGTGCCGGGTGCTCGGCCATCGCCTGCCGGCGCTGGGTCAGCGACAGGCGCACGCGGGCCACCTCCTCGCGTGCCTGGTCGAAGGCGGATTCCGCGCCGAGGCGGGCATTCTTCAGCTTCTCGAAGCGCGCGACCTTGGCCTCGGCCAGCGCGAGCAGGGCGCGCTCCTGCTCGATCGCTTCGCTGTCGTGGCGGTGGCGGATGCGCTCGCGCTCGAGGTCCGCGCGCGCCTGGGCGAGGCGGGGCTCGAGATCGCGCGGGTCCATCCGTGCCAGCACGGCGCCGGCGGCGACGCGGTCGCCATCGCGGACGCCGATGTCGAGGACTCGGCCGGCGACGGGTGCCGCCGCGCGGATGAGGTCGGGCGCCTCGATGCGCCCATAGAGCACCAGGGTCGGCCGCGCCTCGACGGGTTCGGCCACCAGCGCCTCGATTCGCCACACGCGCTCGCGCGCCTCCACGGCGGGCGGGGCGGGGCGGGTGGCGCGCAAGGCGAGGAAGCCCGCGACGGCGAGCCCGATGATCAGCAGGGGGACAATGCGGCGCAAGATCGATTTCCTGGGGGTCGTGGCGGCCCGCGGCCGGTCGCCGGATGATCGTATCTATCAGGGAATGCTGATTTTATCGTGCGGAGCCTGAACTTGCCCGGACAATTGCACTTCGCATGAAGGACGCAGTGCCGCAATTCTGCCGGCATGGACGGCGTAGCGACCGGCCTGCCCGCCGATGGCGAACGGATCAGGCAGCGTCCGGGCTCAGGAGAGCCAGACCGCCTCCCAGCGCGCAAGTTCGGGCAGATGACGCGGTGCGTCACGCGCGAGCTCGGCATCGAGCTGCTCGATGAGGCTCCGCACGCGCGCATCGGGCGCTTGCGGGAGGTGCGGGACGAGTTCCACGATGAGGTCGCCGGCGGGCCGTCCGCGCGTGGGCGGAAAGCCGGCTCCTGCGACATTCACCGCGCGCGCGTGGGCGACGCCGGGTTCGACGACGATGCGCTTGCTGCCGCCGGGGTAGGGAACCCGAAGCTCGCCACCGATCAACATCCGCAGCGCGCTGACCGGACGCTGGACCAGCAGATTACGCCGGTCGCGGCGAAATATCGGGTGGGGCGCCAGGACGATGCGCAGCCGCAGGTCGCCGGGCAGGCCTCGGGGGTCGATACATGGCTCGCCCTCGCCGGCGAGGCGCAACTCGTCACCGTCGACCAGGCCGGCCGGCACGCCCACTGAGATGGTGCGCCCGCGCTGCTGGCTGCCGCTGCCTGCGCAGGCGGAACAGGCCTGTGTGCTGCGGTAGCCGCGGCCGCCGCAGGAGGTGCAGCGTGCCAGTCCGCCGGCGTCGCGCAGTCGTCCGGATCCCCGGCAGGGTTCGCACAGGCGGCTGACCGAGAGCGCCTCTTCACCGCTGCCGCTGCAGCTTTCGCATACGACCTCGCGCGCGAGCACCACCTCGCTGGTGCAGCCGAGAAAGGCCTCTTCCAAGGTCAGGCTCAGGTCCATCCGGCGGTCGGCGCCGCGCGGCGGCGCGGGCTCTTCAGCCGGCTCATCGGCGGGCGCGGCGGCGGTTTTCGCGCGTGCTTGCGCTTCGGTGTCCTCGGTGGCGGGGGTGCCGACTGTGGC
>JBFGUQ010000258.1:0-4529 GCA_041565515.1 Rhodocyclaceae bacterium
CGGGCCTGATGGCCGACTTGTGCACGACGCGCCGGCCGCTCGCCGTCAGCCGCGGCCTCAGGCTCGACTGCGAGTTCAAGCCCGATGCGCGTCGGGTCCTCCGTTGTGACCGCGCCCGCGTAGTGCAGGTGCTCGACATCCTCCTGCGCAACGCGATCGAATCCACCGAGGCCGGCTTCGTGCGCATCACGGCGCGCCTGTCCGGTGACGACTGCGCCTGCGATATCGAGGACTCCCGTACCGGCGTGCTGCCGCTCAAGCATGCGGCGATATTCGGCGGTGCCCAACGGGCGGGGCAGCTCGAAATGCAGCAGCACGACGGCACCGGGCTGGGCCTGGTGCTGTGCCGCGAGCTCGCGGCTGCGATGGACGGGGGCATCTCGCAACAGTCGATGCCGGGCAAGGGAAACATCTTCACCCTTTCGCTGCCGCTTGCCGGCCGGCGCGCGGGACGGACGATGCACTGACCGGCCGGCGGGCTCAGGTCGCGTCACTTAGGAGCGGCGGTGGCTGGTGGTCGCCGACCCGGACGATCTTGAGCGTGTTGGTGCCGCCCGAGGCACCGATCGGCTCGCCGATGGTGAGCACGATGAGGTCGCCGAACTCCACCACGCCCTGGTCGAGCAGCACCTGCTCGGCCTCCCACAGCAGCACGTCGCGGTCGTGGTGGGTCTGGCTCATCAGCAGGGGGTAGACCTCGCGGTAGAGCGTCATCTGGTTGCGCGCGCGAACCTCGGGTGTCAGGGCGTAGACCGGAACGCCGCAGTTCAGGCGGCTCATCCACAGCGCGGTGGAGCCCGACTGCGTGAGGGCGGCAATGGCCTTGACGTTCAGGTGGTAGGCGGTCCAGATCGCCGCCATCGCGATCGACTGGTCGATGCGCGTGAACACGCGGTTGAGCACCTCGCGGTCGAGGGCGACCTCGGCCGATTTTTCCGCCTCCAGGCAGATGCGGCTCATGGCCTCGACGACCTCCACCGGGAAGCGGCCCGACGCCGTCTCGGCCGACAGCATCACCGCGTCGGTGCCGTCGAGCACCGCGTTGGCGACGTCCGAGACCTCGGCGCGGGTCGGCACCGGGCTGGCGATCATCGATTCCATCATCTGCGTGGCGGTGATGGTGAGCTTGTTGCGGTCGCGCGCCGCGCGGATCATCTTCTTCTGCAGCGCGGGCACCGCGGCGTCGCCGACCTCCACCGCGAGGTCGCCGCGGGCCACCATGATGCCGTCGGAGGCGTCGAGGATCTCTTCCAGGTTCTTGACCGCCTCGGTACGCTCGATCTTGGCGATCAGCAGCGCGCTCACGCCGGCCGCGCGCATCAGCTGACGCGCCATGTACATGTCAGCGGCACTCTTGGGAAAGGACACGGCGACGAAGTCGACGCCGATCAGCGCCGCCGTCTTGATGTCGTCCATGTCCTTGGTGGTGAGCGCCGGGGCGGTCAGACCGCCGCCCTGGCGGTTGATGCCCTTGTTGTTCGACAGCTCGCCGCCGACTTTCACCACGGTGTGGATCTCGTGGCCTACCACCCGCGTCACCGCCAGCTTGAGCCGGCCGTCGTCGAGCAACAGCACGTCGCCGGCGACGACGTCCTTGGGCAGATCCTCGTAGTCGAGGCCCACCCGGTGCACGTTGCCCAGTTCACAGCGCGCGTCGAGGATGAACTCGGCGTCGCGCAACAGGGTCACCTTGCCGTCGGCGAACCTGCCGACGCGGATCTTCGGCCCCTGCAGGTCGGCGAGGATGCCCACCGGCCGGCCGCCGATCGCCGCTGCCTCGCGCACTGCCTCGGCTCGGGCGATGTGCTCTTCCGTCGCGCCGTGGGAGAAGTTCATGCGCACCACGTCGAGCCCGGCGTGCACCATGCGCTCGAGCACTTGCGGGTCGGTGGAGGCCGGACCCAGGGTGGCGACGATCTTTGTGTGACGGGGCATACTGTCTCCTTCGCGCACGTTCGACATTGTTGTGCTCCGATTCTATCCTTCCCGCCCGGGCCCGCACTCGACGGCGAGGCGGGTGCGTCGCGACCGGCCAACAGCGGGCGGACGAGAGGAAGAATGCATCCGCATGTTCTATGCTGGATGTGAACACTCAGGAGATGAGGCATGAGCGAGATTGCCATTCTGGCCGTGGTGGCCGTAGCCGCCCTGGTGCTGGGCGCGCAATTCCTGCAGCGCCGAAGGGAACCGGCGCAAGGGGCGCAGCCCGAGCCCGAGCGCAGCGCGCATCCGTTTCACTGCGTTTCGGTCAAGCCGCGCAGCAAGTCCTGCTCCGAGGCGCGCAAGCTGAGAGAGGAGCGCTTCCTGCCTGCCGAGGCGCCGCCGATCCCGCTGCCCGGGTGCACGGCATCAGAGTGCGGTTGCGTCTACGTCCATCACGACGACCGTCGCCATCAGGCGCGGCGCGATGCGCACCTGCACAAGGCCTTCGAGATGGACGAGGGCAAGCTCGAGCGGCGCAAGTCGCGCGGCCGGCGCAAGGCGGACCTGCAACTGCACCCGACGATCTGAGCAGCCGGAAAACGCGAGCGGCCACCCGAAGGTGGCCGCTCGCTCCGCTTGCGTGCCGGAGCCTCAGGCGCTGAAGCGCGCCTGCAAGGCTTCGATGGCCGGTAGCGTCTTGCCTTCGAGGAACTCGAGGAAGGCGCCGCCGCCGGTGGAGATGTAGCCGACGTCGCTGGCAATATCGAACTTGGCGATCGCCGCCAGGGTGTCGCCGCCGCCGGCGATCGAGAAGGCCTCGGAGTGTGCGATGGCGGAGGCCATCATCTTGGTGCCGCCGGCGAACTGGGCATATTCGAACACGCCCACCGGGCCGTTCCAGACGATGGTGCCGGCGTGGGCGATGATGTCGGCCAGGCGCGCCGAACTCTTCGGGCCGAAGTCGAGGATGCGATCGTGCGGGCCGACCTCGTCCACCGAGATGCGGTTCGCACGGGCCAGGGCCGAAACCTCGTCGGCCACCACCACGTCAACCGGCAGCGGGACCTCGGCGCCGCGCGCCTTCATGAGGTCCATCACCTGCTGGGCCTCGCGCACCATCTCCGGTTCGGCGAGCGATTCGCCGATGCGCTTGCCGGCGGCCAGCAGGAAGGTGTTGGCAATGCCGCCACCGACGATCAGCTGGTCGACCTTGTCGGCCAGGGTCCTGAGGATGGTGAGCTTGGTCGACACCTTGGCGCCGCCGACGATCGCAACCAGAGGCCGCGCGGGGGCCTCGGTCGCCTTGCTCAGGGCGTCGATCTCGGCGCCCATCAGGATGCCGGCACAGGCGACCGGGGCGAAGCGGGCGATGCCGTGGGTGGTGGCTTCGGCGCGGTGCGCGGTGCCGAAGGCGTCGTTGACGTAGATGTCGCACAGCGCGGCCATCTTCTTCGCCAACTCGTCGTTGTCCTTCTTCTCGCCCTTGTTGCAGCGGCAGTTCTCCAGCAGCACGACTTCGCCGGGCTTGAGTTCGAAGCCGCCGTCGACCCAGTCCTGGATCAGGCGCACGGGTTTGTCGAGCAGCTGGCCGAGGCGAACGGCTACCGGCATCAGCGAGTCCTCGGCGCGCAATTCGCCCTCGGTCGGGCGGCCGAGGTGCGAGGTGACCATCACCGCCGCGCCACCCTCGAGGCAGTAGCGGATCGACGGGATGGAGGCCCGGATGCGGGTGTCCTCGGTGATGTTTCCGGCTTCGTCCTGCGGCACGTTGAGGTCCGCGCGGATGAAGACCCGCTTGTCGCGCACATCGAGGTCGGTGAGTTTCTTGACTTGCATGGTCTATCTCGTAAAAACGCCCCGCGCAGGGCGGGGCGTTGCGGCATCGGGAGGCTTACCGGGCGTTGGCCACGGCGCGGGCGGCGTCGAGCATGCGGCAGGAATAGCCCCACTCGTTGTCGTACCAGGCCAGCACCTTGACCAGGTTCCCTTCCATGACGCGGGTCTGGGTGGCATCGAAGATCGACGAGTGCGAGTCGTGGTTGAAGTCCATCGACACCAGCGGATCCTCGTTGACCGCGAGTATGCCCTTCATCGGACCGTTGGCCGCTTCCTTCATCAGGCCGGTGATCTCTTCCTTGGTCGTGGCGCGGCTGGCGGTGAAGGTGAGATCGACGAGCGACACGTTGATCGTCGGCACGCGCAGGGCGAAGCCGTCGAACTTGCCCTTGAGCGCGGGCAGCACGAGGCCGACGGCCTTGGCGGCGCCGGTCTTGGTCGGGATGATGTTGTGCGCCGCGGCACGGGCGCGACGCAGGTCCTTGTGACGGACATCGACCAGCACCTGGTCGTTGGTGAAGGCGTGAATCGTCGTCATCAGGCCTTTTTCGATCCCGATGCTGTCCTGCAGCACCGTGGCAACCGGCGCCAGGCAGTTGGTGGTGCACGAGGCGTTGGAGACCACGGTCATCGCGCTGGTGAGCACGTGTTCGTTTACGCCGCAGACGATGGTCGCAACGACGTCGTCGCCACCCGGGGCGGAAATGAGGATCTTCTTCGCGCCCTGCTTCAGGTGCACTTCGGCCTTGGCCTTGGCGGTGTACGCACCG
>JBFGUQ010000259.1:0-4520 GCA_041565515.1 Rhodocyclaceae bacterium
CGCCGACCACGCCGGTGCCGTGCTCGCCGTCCATGATCGCGCCCTGCGCCACCACCACCGCCACCTGGTCGGCGGCCGGCTCCCGTTTGGCGCGGGTGGCGACGAGATAGGTGTCGGCATCGATGGCGCGCACGTCCTTGCCTTCTGCATCCTTGCCGACCCGTACGCGCAGCCGTGCCCGCCACTGGTCGCGGGTGCTGAACTGGTCGACCAGGCCGGCCGTGCGCGCCGCCTCGGCGGCGTCGCCGCGGCTCGCGGCAAGCACGTCGCGATAACCCTGGACATAGGCATCCAGGGCCTCCGGGCTGAGCTTGCGCGCCGCCGAGACGTCGGTACGGAAGCGGTCCCACAGCGCGTCGAGCAGGTCGCGCGACGCGTCGCGGTCCTGTTCCGACATGTCGCTGCGGGTGAAGGGCTCGGAGAAGGACTTGTACTCGCCGACGCGGAAGACATGGATGCGGACGCCGAGCGCATCGAGCGCATCCTTGAAGTAGGTGACGTAGCGCGCCAGGCCCTGCAGCAGCAGGAAGCCGTCCGGCGCCAGATGCACCTCGTCGGCCACCGAGGCGAGGTAGTACTGGCTCTGGGTGAAGCGCTCGCCGCGGGCGTACACCGGCTTGCCGGTGGCCTTGAAGGCCTCGATCGCCGCGCGCAGCTCGCCGAGCTTGGACAGCCCGGCGGCGGCGAGGTCATCGGTTTCGAGCACCAGCGCGGCAATGCGCGCATCGTTCGTCGCGCTGCGCACCGCCTCGAGCAGGTCGCTCAGCACGGCCTGCCCGGCAGGACCGCCGCCGGAGAGGAGCTCGAACGGTTCGCCGAGCACCGCCTGCTCGACCATCGCCCCGGCCGGCCGCAACACCAGCGCCGCACCGTCGGGGACCTCGGGCGCGGGACGCAGCATCACCGCCACGACTGCACCGACGGCGAGCACGATCAACAGCGTGATCAGCGCGCGCCCGACGAATTCGACGCTGCGGCCGACGAAGGCGAGAACAGCGAATATGAAGCGGAACAGGCCGCGGATCACCGGTCTTTCTCCACGGGCCGCTCAGCGCCGACGGAACAACAGGTCCCAGACGCCGTGCCCGAGCTTCAGGCCACGGTTCTCGAACTTGGTCAGCGGCCGGTAATCCGGGCGCGGTGCAAAGACGTCGGCGGTGTTCCGCAGCAGGGGCTCGGCGGACAGCACCTCGAGCATCCAGTGCGCATAGTCCTCCCAGTCGGTCGCGCAGTGCAGATAGCCGCCGGGCGACAGCTTTGCCGCTATCAGGGCGACGAAATCGGGCTGGATGATGCGCCGCTTGGGGTGGCGCTTCTTGCGCCAGGGATCGGGGAAGAACACGTGCACACCGGCGAGCGTGGCGTCCGGGATCATGTCGCGCAGCACCTCGACGGCGTCGTGCTGCACGATGCGCACGTTGGCCAGATCGTTCTCGGCGACGAGCTTGCACATCGCGCCGACGCCCGGACCATGCACCTCGATACCGAGGAAGTCGTGGTCGGCCAAGGCGGCGGCGATCCTGGCCGTGGTCTCGCCCATGCCGAAACCGATCTCGACGATCTTCGGTGCGCTGCGGCCGAAGGCGGCATCCAGGTCCATTGGTGCGAGGCGGTAGGGAAGGCCGATGCGGGGCAGCACCTCGTCGAGGCAGCGCTGCTGCGCCACCGACATGCGGCCCTGGCGCAGCACGAAGCTGCGGATGCTGCGGCTGGAAAAGCGCTGCTCGGGGTCCCCCGCCTCGAAACCGGTGCGCTCGGGCTCGGCGCCGGAAGCAGCGATCGCGGCGTCCTCGGGCGGATTGGCGCTGGGCAGGCTCATGAACCGATCAGCCCGGCGCTCGGCGAGCTCGGATCGGCCGAATAGTGCTTGCGCGGCATGCGCCCGGCCAGGTAGGCCTCGCGCCCGGCTTCCACCGCCTTTTTCATCGCGCTCGCCATCAGCACCGGCTTGCCGGCGGCGGCGATCGCGGTGTTCATCAGCACGCCGTCGCAACCGAGCTCCATGGCGATGGCCGCATCCGAGGCGGTACCCACGCCGGCGTCGACCAGCACCGGAACCTTGGCGTTGTCGATGATCAGTCGCAGGTTCCAGGGGTTGAGGATGCCCATGCCGGAACCGATCAGCGAGGCCAGCGGCATCACGGCGACGCAGCCGATCTCCTCCAGCATGCGGGCCTGGATGGGGTCGTCGGCGCAGTACACCATGACGTCGAAACCATCCTTGACCAGGATCTCGGCCGCCTTCAGGGTCTCGGGCATGTTGGGGAACAGCGTCGTCCGGTCGCCCAGCACCTCGAGCTTCACCAGCGCATGGCCGTCCAGCAGCTCGCGCGCGAGACGCAGCGTGCGCACGGCCTCGTCTGCCGTATAGCAGCCCGCGGTGTTGGGCAGCAGGGTGAATTGCTCCGGCGGCAGGGCGTCGAGCAGGTTCGGTTCGTCGGGGTTCTGACCGATGTTGGTGCGACGGATCGCAACGGTGACGATCTCCGCGCCGCTGGCATCGATGGCCTCGCGCGTCTCGGCGAAATCCTTGTATTTGCCGGTCCCGACCAGCAGTCGGGAGCGATAGGTCTTGCCGGCAATCACGAGGGCGTCATTCATGAAGCAACCTTTAGAAGAGAGAAACAACGAAGACTCCGACCATCGCGGCCGAGGCCCGGGGGCGGCCGCGACCGCTCAGCCACCGCCGACCGCGACGACGATCTCGAGCCGATCGCCGGCGGCCAGCCGCACCTCGCCATGGCGCGCACGCGGCACGATCTCGCCGTTGCGCTCGACCGCCAGGCGCCTGCCGGCGAGACCGCGCTGCTCGAGCAGGGCGAGCACGGTGAGATCGGGTTCGAGGGACTGGGGCTGACCGTTGAGGGTGACCTGGATCATGGCGAAGCGGAATTGCTCAGAGGCGAAAATCTTAACATGCCGCGACGTTTGACTTTTCCCGGTGCGGGCGCTAACTTCAGCCCATCCAGCGCCGATTTGAACCACAGCTTGCGGGCGCTCAATAAATACGGCTAAAGCGAGGGCGACCCAGTCCACGTTTGCAGCCGGCTGGGTTTTTGTTTTTCTGACACCGATCATGATCCAACCTCAATCCGTCGGGATCGTCACGCCGCAGAAGGCGCACTTCACCGAAGCGCTGCAGCTGCGCAGCGGCGAGACCCTCGCCAACTACGACCTGGTCTACGAGACCTACGGCACGCTCAATGCCGATGGCAGCAATGCGGTGCTGGTCTGTCACGCGCTGTCCGGCTCGCATCACGTCGCCGGCGTGTATGCCGACCAGCCTGGCAACATCGGCTGGTGGGACAACCTCATCGGCCCCGGCAAGCCGCTCGACACGCGCAAGTTCTTCGTCATCGGTGTTAACTGCCTCGGCGGCTGCTATGGCTCGTCGGGCCCGAACCAGATCAACCCGGCCACCGGCAAGCTCTGGGGGGCCGACTTCCCCTTCGTCACCGTCGAGGACTGGGTCGAATCGCAGGCGCGGCTGGCAGACCGGCTCGGCATCCGGCGCTTCGCCGCAGTCATCGGCGGCAGCCTGGGCGGCATGCAGGCACTGTCCTGGGCACTGCAGTATCCGGACCGCGTCGGCCACGTCGCCGTCATCGCCGCCGCGCCCAAGCTCACGGCGCAGAACATCGCCTTCAACGAGGTCGCCCGCCAGGCCATCCTCAGCGACCCCGAGTTCCATGGCGGGCATTACTACGAACACGGCGTGGTGCCGGCCCAAGGCCTGAAGCTGGCGCGCATGGTGGGCCATATCACCTACCTGTCGGACGACTCGATGGCGGAGAAATTCGGCCGCAGCCTGCGCCATGGCAAGGCCGTCTACAGCTATGACGTCGAGTTCGAGATCGAGTCCTACCTGCGCTACCAGGGCGACAAGTTCGCCGGCTTTTTCGACGCCAACACCTATCTGCTGACGACCAAGGCGCTCGACTACTTCGACCCCGCCTTCGAGCACGGCGGCAACCTCGCCGCGGCGCTGGCGCACGCCACCGCGGACTTCCTCGTCGTGTCCTTCTCCACCGACTGGCGCTTCGCCCCCGAGCGCTCGCGCGAGATCGTCTACGCCTTGCTGCACAACCGCCGCAACGTGAGCTACGCCGAGATCGACTGCCCGGCCGGACACGACTCCTTCCTGCTCGACGAGCCGCGCTACCACGCGCTGCTGTCGGCATGGTTCGACCGCATCGAGGTTTGACATGGCAGCCTATCGCTACGACTACGACGTCATCACGCAGTGGATCGCCCCGGGCGAAAAGGTGCTCGACCTCGGCTGCGGCGACGGCAGCCTGCTCAAGCACCTGATGCAGTTGCGCCAGGTGCAGGGCTACGGCGTCGAGAACGATCCCGACAAGCTGCTCGTCAGCGTCCGCAACGGCGTCAACGTGATCCAGATGGACATGGAGAAGGGCCTCACCGGGCTGGAGGACGGCTTCTTCGACCACGTCATCATGAGCCTGTCGCTGCAGGCGATGCACAACACCCAGGGCATTCTCGCCGAGATGCTGCGCGTC
>JBFGUQ010000260.1:0-4513 GCA_041565515.1 Rhodocyclaceae bacterium
CCCTATGCCCTCATCAGGGAGGAAAACGCCGTCGCCTACGACCCTCAGGCCGGCTGGAAGAAGGGCGACATCCTGCCCGGAAGGCTGCTGTCGCGTGCCGACGCGCAAGGGTCCGCGGCGGACAACGCGAAGGCAAAGGGGACCTGGAAGGACGGCATGTGGACGATGGAATGGACGCGCAAGCTGGACACCGGGCACCCGGAGGACGACAAGCGCCTAGAAGTGGGCGGCGTGTACAACGTCGGCTTCTCGGTCCATGACGACAACGTCACCACCCGCTTCCACCACGTTTCATTCACGGTCACCCTGGGCATCGGTGCCGACGCTGCGATCACCGCGGTAACGCTGAAGTGAGGGGTCAGGCCGGCGGGGCAGCTTCGCTGGCCTGACCCCCGGGAGCCTTCGGCAAGGGGACAAGATCGGCAGGCGCAATGCTACTTCTTCGCCCGCCTGTTGCCTTTATCCGCGTCCTTCTTCCACTCCTCGTAGCAGTCGAGGCCACAAAAGAACATGACGTAGTCGGCCGCCTCCGCGACCGTCGATTCGGTCTTCGGCACTTCCTTCTTGCATACCTCGCATGGCACGAGCTCTGCACCGATTGGTTCGTTATCCTTGGTCAAGCGCTTTCTCCTCTTGATCCGACGCCGACATGCAGACGGCTCGGCTTGTCGATGGTTTCTACCTTCCAGCCTCGCCTTCGCTGGCCCGGGCTGGCGCGGGAAGTCCGCGGCAGCGAAGCTTTGGGCAGCATGGCCCGACGGGGCTGTTTACCGCAGCCTGTATCGAGGGCTCGCGGGTCTTTCCATGCCGGCCAGACCGTGGCGACACCGCGCCTCTCGTGCGGGCACGCCGCCACGCTCACCCTAGGCCGGCAGCGGCCAGTGCGGATTCCAGGCGACCTCCCAGAGGTGCCGGTCGGGATCCTGGAAATAGCCCGCATACCCGCCCCAGAAAGTGTCCGCGGCAGGCTTCAGGATACTCGCTCCGGCGACGCGTGCCTGCTCCATGACCGCATCGACCTCGGCCTTCGACGCCACGTTGTGGGCGAGGCTGAAAGCCGTCACATTCGGCGCGCCCAATGGCAGACCCGCATCCGCCGCCAGGCTCTCGCGCGGCCAGATCGCGAGCTTGAGGCCCGGCTGCAGATCGAAGAACGCGACCGCGCCCTCGGCGGACCCGGCACCGACGATGCCTTCGGTGGGCAGACCGAGGCCGTCGCGATAGAAGCGCAAGGACTGTTCGAGGTCGCCGACGGCAAGGGTGATCAGGCTGATTCTCGGCTTCATGCGTGCATGCTCCCTCGCCGCAAAGGCGCGGCGGCAGTCAGAGGATGACGGTGATGTCCTCGCGGCGCTCGAGTTCCTCCTCCAGGCGCAGGCCGTCGACGTCGAGCGCGTCGTGCGCCGCCAGCAGGCCGAGCGGGCGCCCCCGCTTGTCCACGACCGGAATGTGCCGGTAGCCGCCCTCGTACATCAGGTGCAGGGCGTGGCCGAAGGGCTTGTCCGGGGCAATGGTCTGCACCTTGCTGGTCATGATGGCGTCGACGTGCATCCGGGCGGGGTCGTGGCCCGCGGCGACGGCGCCGAAGACGATGTCGCGCTCGGTACAGATGCCGGCCAGCATGCCCTTGTCCACGATCAGTACCGCCGAGGAGTGGCTCTCCTTCATGATCCTTGCGATCTCGCGCACCGTGGTGGCGAGGCCCGCGGTCGGAAACGACCGCTTCCCGATGACTTCACTGACGGGACGGTTGGGCATTTTGTTCACCTCGCGTGGGATTTGGGCCGGATACGGTCCAATTGGTGCGACCGCGATCGCCGGTCGAAGTTCGTCCTGCCTGCCCTTGCGGCTCCTGTGCCGGCTTCGGCCGCGGCGCGCGCTCGGCCGCGTGCATTAGAATCCATGCCACCCGCCTCACCCCTTCCCGCGACGATGAGACTCCTGCTGATCGAAGACGACCCGATGATCGGCGCCGGTGTGCAGCAGGCGCTGCGCCAGGACGGCTATGCGGTCGACTGGGTGCGCGACGGCGTGGCCGCCGAACTCGCCGTCCGGGACAATCCCTACGACTTGCTGCTGCTCGACCTGGGGCTGCCGCGGCGCGACGGCATCGAGCTGCTCGAGCGCCTGCGCGCAGCCGGAAACGCGCTGCCGGTGCTGGTGTTGACCGCGCGCGACGGGGTCGCCGATCGCATTCGCGGGCTGGACGCCGGCGCCGACGACTACCTGGTCAAGCCCTTCGATCTGGACGAGCTCGGCGCTCGCGTGCGCGCCCTGCTGCGCCGCCGGCGAGGCGTGGCGACGCCCCTGATCACGCTCGGTGCGCTGCAGCTCGACCCGGCCAGCCATGAGGTGAGCCTCGGCGGCGAGCCGCTGCGGCTGTCGGCGCGCGAGTTCGCCCTGCTGCGTGCCTTGCTCGAGCAGCCGGGCAGGCCGCTGTCGCGCGCGCAGCTCGAAGAGCGCATCTACGGCTGGGACGAGGAGGTCGAGAGCAACGCGGTCGAGGTGCACATCCACGCCCTGCGGCGCAAGCTCGGCGCGGAGTGGATCCGCAATCTGCGCGGCGTCGGCTACTACGTGAACGAGCCGCGATGACGTCGCTGCGCCGCACCCTGCTGCTTTCGCTGCTCGGCGCGATCGTGGCCGTCTTCGCCATCGGCGGCTTCGCCACCTACCGTACCGCACGCGGCGAGATCGACGCCCTGATGGACTACCAGCTGCGCCAGCTCGCGCTGTCGCTGCGCGACCAGCACTTCGGCGAATCGACCGCCCCGGTGGCGCCGCCCGACGAGGCCCTGGATTTCGTCATCCAGATCTGGGACGGGCAGGGCGTCCGTCTCTACCTGTCGCATCCGCACAGCGTGCTGCCCTCGCTCGCCAAGTTCGGCTACAACACCGTCGCCACGTCCGAGGGCAAGTGGCGGGTGTTCTCCATCCCGCTGCAGCAGCACGTCATCCAGATCGCCCAGCCGATGTCGGTGCGCGGGCGCATGGCGGCCGACGCGGCCCTGCGCACCCTGATGCCCCTGCTCGCGCTGATGCCGCTGCTCGCCGCGCTGATCTGGTATCTGGTCGGACGCGGCCTGCGCCCGCTCGAGCGCCTGGCGCGCGAGGTCGGCAAGCGCCGCGCGGACGCGCTCGGCGCCCTGCCCGCCGCCGGTGTGCCCGACGAGGCGCGTCCGCTGGTGCTGGCGCTCAACGCCTTGCTCGTGCGGCTCGATCAGGCGCTCACCGCACAGCGCGCCTTCGTCGCCGACGCCGCGCACGAGTTGCGAACGCCGCTCGCGGCGCTGCAGATCCAGCTCCAGCTGGCCGAACGTGCCGGCGACGAAGCTGCGCGCCGGTCGGCGCTGACCGAGTTGAGCGCCGGCCTGCAGCGTGCCACCCACCTGGTGCAGCAGCTGCTGACCCTCGCCCGCCAGGAGCCGGGCACGGACGCCGCACCGGCGGTCGCGCGCGTCGGCCTTGCCGGGCTCGTGCGACAGAGCCTGGCAGAGCACGCCCCGCTCGCCGATGCCCGCCATATCGACCTCGGCGCCGAGGAACTGGATGAGGCTCTCCGCGTCGACGGCGATGCGTCCGCCCTGCGCACGCTGGTGGGCAACCTGATCGACAACGCCATCCGCTACACCCCCGAGGGCGGCCGCGTCGACGTCGCCGTGCGCGGGGCAGCAGGGCAATGCTGGCTGTATGTCTGCGACAGCGGCCCCGGCATTCCGGCGGACGAGCGCGAGCGCGTGCTCGACCGCTTCTATCGCCGCGCCGGTGCCGAACAGCCCGGCAGCGGTCTCGGCCTGGCGATCGTCCGCCGCATCGCAGAGCGTCATGGCGCGCGCCTGCTGCTCGACAGCTCGCCGTTCGGGGGCCTGCAGGTCGCGGTCGGCTTTCCCGTCGCAGCAACAGGGCAGGAGTCTTAAGTCTGCGTTAAGCCGGGCTCCCTTAGATTGAGGCTGTCACGGGCTTTCGCTGCCCGTCCCGCTACAAGGAGCCAGACATGACAACACAGGCAATCAAGCTGTCCGCCGTCGCCGCCGCGGTTGCGGCAGTCTTCGTCGGCGGCTATCAGGTCGTCCAGCAGTCCGTCGGTGAGGTCCAGGCCGCAACCCCGGCGGCCATCGTCGCGCCGGCCCCCGCGTCGCCGGCCGCTGCGGCCTCGGTCGCGCTGCCCAATTTCAGGGCCATCGTCGAGCGCTATGGTCCGGCGGTGGTCAATATCAGCGTCGAGGGCACGGTCAAGACCGCCGCACGCGGCGTCTCGCCCTTCGGCGGCATCGATCCGGACGACCCCTTCGGCGAGTTCCTGCGCCGCTTCGGCCCGCAGTTGCAGGTGCCGCAGGGCGAGCAGGTCAGGCGCGGCATGGGCTCGGGCTTCATCGTCAGCCCGGACGGCGTCGTCCTCACCAATGCGCACGTCGTAGCCGATGCCGCCCACGTCACGGTGAAGCTGACCGACAAGCGCGAGTTCGCCGCCAAGGTCGTCGGCATCGACAAGGCGACCGACGTCGCCGTGCTC
>JBFGUQ010000261.1:0-4504 GCA_041565515.1 Rhodocyclaceae bacterium
TATGAAACCCGGCTCGACGGGCGCAACCTGGTCATCGCGATCACGCCCGCCAGCGCTCAGACCGCGCAAGCCGCGGCGACCTCCCAGGCCTACGGCAATTTTGCCGAGGCGCGCGCGGCGTCGACCAGCGGCCAGAGCGTGCGCGACATCAATTTCCGCCGCGGCAAGGACGGCGAGGGCCGCGTGATCGTCGATCTCGCCAGTGCCGATACCGGCATCGACATCCGCCAGCAGGGCGGCAACCTGGTGGTGGACTTCCTCAAGGCGTCGATTCCGGAGCACCTGCGTCGTCGCTCGGACGTCACCGATTTCGCCACCCCGATCACCTCGATGACCGCGCAGCAGCAGGGTGACAACGTGCGCCTGGTGATCACGCCGAACGGCTTGTGGGAGCACACCGCGTACCAGAGCGACACCCGCTTCGTGCTCGAGGTCAAGCGCGTGATCGAGGACCCGAACAAGCTGGTGCAGGGCGGCCGCGGCCAGTACCAGGGCGAGAAGCTGTCGCTGAACTTCCAGAACATCGACGTGCGCTCGGTGCTGCAGGTGATCGCCGACTTCACCAACTTCAACATCATCACCTCCGACTCGGTGCAGGGCAATCTCACCCTGCGCCTCAAGGACGTGCCCTGGGACCAGGCGCTGGACATCATCCTGCAGGCCAAGGGTCTGGACATGCGCAAGAACGGCAACGTCATCTGGATCGCGCCGGGTGACGAGCTGGCTGCGCGCGAGAAGCTGCAGCTCGAGGCCAAGGCCCAGATCGGCGACCTCGAGCCGCTGCAGACCGAGAGTTTCCAGATCAACTATCACAAGGCGAAGGAGATCTTCGACTTCCTCAAGAGCAAGGACCAGACCATGCTCTCGAAGCGCGGCAGCGTGGTGGTCGACGAGCGCAGCAACAAGGTCTTCGTGACCGATGTCGGCTCGCGGCTCGAGGCGCTGCGCCGGCTGGTGGGCGAGATCGACATTCCGCCACGCCAGGTGCTGATCGAAGCCCGGATCGTCGAGGCCAACAAGGACTTCGCGCGTGACCTCGGCGTGCGCCTCGGTTATGGCGACAACCGCTCGCGCAGCCTCGGTGGCCTCGGCCAGATCGGCTTCGGTTCGTCGGTGCTCGGTACCGGCACCAATACCTTCAACCCGGGCCTCGTCAGCAGCGGCGGGTCTGGGCCGGTCGCGACCTTCTCCCAGGCGAACCTGTCCCTGTTCAACAACGCCGCGACCCGCTTCCTGAATCTCGAACTCTCGGCGCTCGAGACGGACGAGCGCGGTCGCGTGGTGTCCAGCCCGCGGGTGCTGACCGCAAACCGTGTCGCCGCGTCGATCGAGCAGGGCACGGAGATCCCCTACCAGGAGGCGACCAGTTCCGGCGCGACCAGCGTTTCGTTCAAGAAGGCCGTGCTCTCGCTCAAGGTGACGCCGCAGATCACGCCCGACGGTCGCCTGCAACTGGCGATCGAGGTGAACAAGGACCGGCCGATCTTCGATCCGCGCTTCTCCGTGCCCTCGATCGAGACGAAGAACGTCCGCAGCGAGGTGCTGGTCGAAAACGGCGGGACGGTGGTCATCGGCGGGATCTATCAGGAAACCGAGGAGACGAACATCGCCCGCGTGCCGGTCCTCGGCGAGCTGCCGGTCGTCGGTGCCCTGTTCCGCAGCACGCAGCGGACCTCGGACCGCAACGAGCTGCTGATCTTCATCACGCCGCGCATCGTTTCCGACGCGCTCACGCTGCGATAAGCCGTTCGCGCTGCTGATACAATGCCGAGGCGGGCTCCCGAAAGGGTGCCCGCCCTTTTTCATCTGGACTTCCGGCGAGTCGCGCGTGAGCTGCTTGATACTGATCGGCATGATGGGATCCGGCAAGACCACGGTCGGCAAGGAACTTGCGCGCCGCCGCAAGGTGCGCTTCGTCGACTGCGACCACGAAATCATCGCCCGCACCGGTGTGAGCATCCCGACCATCTTCGAGATCGAGGGTGAGGCCGGCTTTCGCAAGCGCGAAACGCAGATGATCGACGAACTCACCAGCGAGGCCGACATCGTCATCGCCACCGGTGGCGGCGTCGTGCTCAACCCGGTCAATCGCGAACTGCTGGCCAGGCGGGGGGTCGTGATCTATCTCAACGTTCCGCCCCAGATCCTGTGGGAGCGCACCCGGCACGACCGCAACCGCCCGCTGCTGCAGGTCGACAACCCGCGCCAGCGCATCGAGGAACTGCACCAGATGCGCGACCCGCTCTATCGCGAGACGGCCGATCTCATCGTCGACGGCGGTCGCGGCAACCCCGGGGCGATGGTGCGCCAGATCGAGAGCGCCCTGCAAAAGTTCAGGAATCAGAAATGCGAACACTGAATGTCGCCCTCGGCGATCGCGCCTATCCGATCCATATCGGCAGCGGGCTCCTCGCGCGGGCCGACCTCGTCCTTCCTCACCTGAGAACCCCCCGCGTCGCCATCGTCACCAACGAATGCGTCGGCCCGCTCTATCTCGCACGCCTGCGCGGCGCGCTGGAAGCGGCCGGTGTCGGCGTGACGGCGGTGAGCCTGCCCGACGGCGAGTCGCACAAGGACTGGGCGACCCTGAACCTCATCTTCGATGCCCTGCTGGCCGAGCGCTGCGAGCGCTCGACGACGCTGATCGCGCTCGGCGGGGGAGTCGTCGGTGACATGGGCGGCTTTGCCGCCGCGACCTATCAGCGCGGCATGCCCTTCATCCAGATCCCGACCACACTGCTGGCGCAGGTGGATTCCTCGGTCGGAGGCAAGACGGCGATCAACCACCCGGCCGGCAAGAACATGATCGGCGCCTTCCACCAGCCGAGGCTGGTGCTGGCCGATATCGACACCCTCGCGACGCTGCCGGCGCGAGAGCTCGCTGCCGGCCTGGCCGAGGTGATCAAGTACGGCTTGATCCGCGACATCGCCTTTCTCGACTGGCTCGAGCACAACCTCGAGCGCCTGGTCGCGCGCGACCCGCAGGCGCTCGCCTGGGCGATCGAACGCTCCTGTCGCAACAAGGCGGAGGTCGTTGCCGCCGACGAGACCGAGCAGGGCGAGCGCGCCCTGCTGAACCTCGGTCACACCTTCGGTCACGCGATCGAGACCGGTCTCGGTTACGGCGAGTGGCTGCACGGCGAGGCCGTCGCCGCCGGCACGATGATGGCGGCCGAGCTCTCGCGCCGGCTCGGCTGGCTGGGCGAGGCCGAGGTCGCCCGCGCCGCGGCGCTGTTCGAGCGCGCCGGCCTGCCGGTCTGGGGGCCGAAGCTCGGCGCCGCGCGTTACCTCGAGCTGATGGCGCACGACAAGAAGGTCGAGGCCGGGCGCTTGCGCCTGGTGCTGCTGCGGGCGGTCGGCAAGGCCGTCGTCCATGGCGATGCGCCGCGCGCCGAGATCGAGGCGGCGATCGAGGCGCGCTGCCGGTGAGCCTGCCCTACGAACTGGCCTCCTATGCGGTGTCGGAAGCCGATTCGCGCGGTCGCAGGCATGCCGAGCCGGCAGCGGTGGCACGGGGCGAGTTCCAGCGCGATCGCGACCGCATCGTTCATTCCACCGCCTTTCGCCGGCTCGAGTACAAGACCCAGGTCTTCGTCAATCACGAGGGCGACCTCTTTCGCACGCGCCTGACCCACAGCATCGAGGTCGCCCAGATCACGCGCAACATCGCGCGCGAACTGCGGCTCAACGAGGACCTCGCCGAGGCGGTCGCGCTCGCCCACGACCTCGGCCACACGCCGTTCGGTCACGCCGGGCAGGAGGCGCTCAACGCCTGCATGAAGGCCCATGGCGGATTCGAGCACAACCTGCAGTCCCTGCGCACCGTCGATCTGCTCGAGGATCGTTACGCCGCCTTCGATGGCCTCAACCTGCTGTTCGAGACGCGCGAAGGCGTCCTCAAGCACTGCTCGCGCGCCAACGCGCGGCAACTCGGCGAGATCGGGCAGCGCTTCCTCGACGGCACCCAGCCCTCGCTCGAGGCCCAGCTTGCCAATCTGGCCGACGAGATCGCCTACAACAACCACGATGTCGACGACGGCCTGCGCTCCGGCCTGATCACCCTCGAGCAGCTCGAGGAGGTGGCGATCTTCGCCGCGCAGCGCCGTGAGGCGGAGGCCCGCTGGCCGGGGATCACCGGGCGCAAGCTGATCAACGAGACGGTGCGGCGGATGATCCACATGATGGTGCTCGACCTCATCGGCCAGACGCGGACCAACATCGCCGCCGCCGGGGTGCGCACGCTTGCCGATGTGCATGCGGCCCCGCGGCTGGTAGCCTACTCCGACGCGCTGTCGCCGCAGCTGCGCGAGCTCAAGGTCTTCCTGCGCGAAAAACTCTACCAGCACTACCAGGTCCTGCGCATGACGAACAAGGCGCGCCGCATCGTCACCGATTTGTTCGATGCCTTCACGGCCGACCCGCAGATCCTGCCCCCGCAGTATCAGGCGATGGCTGGCGAGGACCAGCCGCGTGCCATCGCCGACTACATCGCCGGGATGACCGA
>JBFGUQ010000262.1:0-4493 GCA_041565515.1 Rhodocyclaceae bacterium
ACCATGCCGACCTTGTACACGCGCAGGCCGATCTCGGCCGCCACCTTGTCGTCGATGCCGAGGTCTTCGAGCGCCTGGCGCACGTCGAGGTAGCTCTTGCCGCTGGTGATGATGCCCAGCTTGGCGTTGGGGCTGTCGATCACCGTCTTGTTCAGGCCGTTGGCGCGGCAATAGGCGAGCGCGGCATACAGCTTGTGGTGCAGCAGGCGCTTTTCCTGCACCAGCGGGGGATCGGGCCAGCGCAGGTTGAGGCCGTCGGCGGGCAGCGGGAAGTCGGTCGGGATCACCGTCTGCACCTTGAACGGATCGACGTCGACCGAGGCCGAGGTCTCGACCGTGTCGGTGAGCGCCTTGAACGCGACCCAGCAACCGGAGTAGCGCGACATTGCAAAGCCGTGCAGGCCGTATTCGAGGTACTCCTGGATGCCGGCGGGCGCGAGCACGGGCATCATCAGCGCCTTGAACACATGCTCGGTCTGGTGCGGCAGCGTCGAGGACTTGGCGGCGTGGTCGTCACCGGCGATCACCAGCACGCCACCGTGCTTGGAGGTGCCGGCGGCGTTGGCATGGCGGAAGACGTCGCCGGTGCGATCCACGCCCGGACCCTTGCCGTACCAGATCGAGAACACGCCGTCGTACTTCGCGTTGGGGTCGAGCTGGACCTGCTGCGTGCCCCACACCGCGGTTGCGGCGAGGTCTTCGTTGAGACCGGCCTGGAAGCGGATGTGCCTGGGCTCGAGGTACTTCTTCGCCTTCCAGAACTCCTGGTCGACGTTGCCCAGCGGCGAACCGCGGTAGCCGGTCACGTAGCCGGCCGTGTTGAGGCCGGCGGCCTCGTCGCGGGCGCGCTGCATCATCGGCAGGCGAACCAGCGCCTGGATGCCGGTCATCCAGGCGCGACCGGTTTCGAGGGTGTACTTGTCGTCGAGCGAAACTTGGGGAAGGGTATTCGGCATGGTGGGCGATCGGTCTCGGCTTGCGGCCCGACGACGCTTGTGGCGTCGCGGCCTGGCTTCCGACCTTGTCTCCTGGTTGGTTGTCGATGAGCACGGTCGCCGCATCGAACGGCGACTGCAATCCTAACTGCCGGTCGCAGGCAAGATTTTTCTCTCTCGGCCCGATTGAGGGCGATATAAGAAAAATTATTTCCCGCATCACTGCTTATGATCCACGCTCCCCGTCACCGGACCACGACCGGCGGCGAAAAAAACCGGGGTGGAGGCAAGCATTCGTGGAGTCGCGACTGCAAAGGGTAAAACATACCCCCGCGGAGCGCATCCGTCTTCCCCCCCGCCATCGCGCCACGAGCGCCGACAAACAAGAGGAGACTTTCGATGACACCTTACGCCTACAGCGCCGGCCTTGCGCCGGTCCTGCCGCAGTCAATGCGCAGCTTCAAGCACGACGAGGTGCGATGACATGGTAAAGACGCACTCGCACTGGTCTTCGCAGATGGGCTTCATGCTCGCGGCCACCGGCTCGGCCGTCGGCCTCGGCAACATCTGGAAGTTCCCCTACATGGTCGGCCAGAGCGGCGGTGCCGCCTTCGTGCTGGTCTATCTCGCCTGCATCGCGATGATCGGTCTGCCGATCCTGGTCTCGGAGTGGCTGATCGGCCGTCGCGGACAGAAGAACCCGATCAACTCCATGGCCGAGGTCGCGGCCAAGAACGGGCGTAGCCGGGGTTGGGCGGTGGTCGGCGCAACCGGCGTGCTCGGCGCCTTCCTCATCCTGTCCTTCTACAGCGTGATCGGCGGCTGGGCGGTGTCCTACACGGTCGACGTGGCCGGCGGCGCATTCAGCGGCCTGGACAAGGACGCCGTCGGCAACGCCTTCACCGGCTTCCTCGGCAACGCCGGCAGCCTGCTGACCTGGCACACCGTGTTCATGCTGCTGACCGTCGTCGTCGTCGCAATGGGCGTCTCCAGCGGCATCGAACGCGCCTCCAAGCTGCTGATGCCGGCACTCGGCGTGCTGCTGCTGGTGCTGGTCGGCTACGGGGCCACCACCGACGGCTTCGGCGCCGCGGCGCAATACCTGTTCAACCCCGACTGGAGCAAGCTCGACGGCAAGGTGGTGCTCGCCGCGCTCGGCCACGCCTTCTTCACCCTGTCGCTGGGCATGGGCATCATGCTCGCCTACGGCTCATACCTCGGCCAGGAAGTGAACCTGCTGCGCACGGCCCGCACGGTCGTGTTGATGGACACCGTGATCGCACTCGGCGCCGGCATGGCGATCTTTCCGATCGTGTTCGCCAACGGGCTGGACCCGGCGGCGGGACCGGGCCTGATCTTCGTCACCCTGCCGCTTGCCTTCGGCAACATCGCCGGCGGCACCGTGCTCGGCACGATGTTCTTCCTGCTGCTGACCTTCGCCGCGCTGACGTCGTCGATCTCGCTGCTCGAGCCGGTGGTGGAACTGGTGGAGGAGCGCACGCCGCTGAGCCGTATCGGGGCCACCGTGGTCGCCGGCATCGCCACCTGGGCGCTCGGCATCGCCGCGCTGCTGTCCTTCAACGTCTGGAGCGACGTGCTGATCTTCGGCCTGAACGTGTTCGACCTGCTCGACCAGCTCACCAGCAAGTTCCTGCTGCCGCTCACCGGTCTCGGCGCGATCGTGTTCGTCGCCTGGTGCCTTGACAGCGACAGCGTGCGCAAGGAACTCGGCCTCGGCAGCGGCACCCACGCGCTGTGGAATCTGGTGGCGCGCTACGTGGCGCCGATCGGCGTCGTGGTGGTGTTCGTCAGCAACCTCTGAACGTCGAGCCGCGGGCTGCCCGACGCCGGACGCGTTCCGGTGCGGCGAGTCCTGTCGGACGGCCCTGCCGCTTCACAGCGGCAGGGCCGTTTCGTTCTTGATCTCGCGCAGGGCGACGCTGGAGTGGGTGATGTCGATCTCGGGGATCTTCAGCAGGAAGTTGTGCATGAAGGCCGAGAACGCCTCCAGGCTGGGCAGGTAGAGCTTGAGCAGGCAGTCGGTCTCGCCCAGCAGTTCGTAGCACTCCACGACCTCCTCGCAGGCCTTCACCACCTGCTCGAAGCGGTCGAGCACCTCGGCGCTGTGCTGCTTGAGCTTGACCCGCACCCAGACGCAGGTGCCCAGGCCCAGTTTCTGGCGGTCGACCAGCGCGACATAGCCGCGGATCAGGCCCGCCTCCTCCATATCGCGCACGCGCCGCCAGCACGGCGACGGCGACATGCCCATCTTGTCCGCAAGCGCCTGCGTGCTCAGCGTGGAGTCCTTCTGCAACAGCGCGAGGATGCGCCGCTGGGTCTGGTCGAGTTTCATTGCTCCCTACCCCATCATCGGCCGCTTCATCGCCGGGCGCCGCCCGGCAGGCCATGCGATCACAAGACCTTGAGCAGCTCCACCTCGAACACCAGGGTGGCATTGGGCGGAATCACGCCGCCGGCGCCGCGGGCGCCATAGCCGAGTGCGGGAGGGATCGTGAGCTTGCGCTTGCCACCCACCTGCATGCCCCGGACGCCCTCGTCCCAGCCACGGATGACGTGACCGGCGCCGAGCGGGAAGTTGAACGGATCGTTCCGATCCTTGCTCGAATCGAACTTGCGACCATCGGTCAGCCAGCCGGTGTAATGCACCGACACCATCTTGCCCTTCTCGGCGGTGTCGCCGCTGCCGACTTCCAGTTCCTCGATGACGAGGCCGCTGTCGGTGGTGGTCTGGGTCATGCGTCTCTCCTGCGTATGAACGAACCCGGATTCTACCCGCGGCCGGGCGCGCCCGCCCGACAGCGGAACAGCCCGCGACGGGGCTGTTCCTGGTTGCCGTGCCGGCGACGGACCACTCAGCTGCCGGTGCGTCGCCTGCGCTCGGCGAACTTCTCGCGGAATTTCGCCACCTTGGGCGCCACCACGTACTGGCAATAGGGCTGGTCGCTGTTGTTGGCATAGTAGTCGTGATGCTCGGGCTCGGCCGGCCAGAAGGCGGCCTCGCGCTCGACCTTGGTCACGATGGCACGCGGATATGCGCGCATCTCGCCGAGCTCCTCGATCAGCGTCAGGGCCACGTGCAACTGCGTTTCGCTGGTGACGAAGATCACCGACCGATACTGCGGGCCGATGTCGTTGCCCTGGCGATCGACCGAGGTCGGGTCATGGATGGTGAAGAAGATCTCGAGCAGGTCGCGGTAGCTGACCCGGCTCGGGTCGAACTCGATCTTCACGACTTCGACATGGCCCGTGCCACCCGCGCAGACCTGCCGGTAGGTCGGCGATTCGACGTGCCCGCCACTGTAGCCGGAGGTCACCGACTCGACGCCCTCGACCTCGCGAAAGACGGCCTCCAGGCACCAGAAGCAGCCGCCTCCGAGGATGGCGGTTTCGAGCGCGGGGGTGAAGATCGTCTCGGTCATGGTTCAGCGACTCCTTTTGTGTCCTTGCTGTTCAGACCCCGCCAAGCCATTTTCATTCCACCGGGTTTTGTGTCGAATGGCTTCGGCATTGCCGCGGGGCAGTGCGCCACCGACCCGG
>JBFGUQ010000263.1:0-4491 GCA_041565515.1 Rhodocyclaceae bacterium
CATCCATTGAGGGGGAGGAGACGTCATGAGCACGCATACCCTGCCGACCGATTCGATCCAGCGTCGTCACTTCGAACAAGGGGCGGCCGCCGTCGGCCTCGGTCCAATCCCCGAGGACTCCATCCAGCGGCGACACTACCTTCAGTTGCTCGACAGCCGGCTCGCCGCGGCGAAGCCGGCCGCCGCATCCGCGCCGGGAAGCACGGCGGCCGCGAGTGCGAAGAGACCCGAACCTGCCCCGCAACCGAAGCCTGCGCCGTCGCAACCACAGGCGAGCCGCCCGGCCACGCCGGCCCCGGCCGCAACCCCGGCGGAATCCAGGAGCTGGCTCGGCCGCCTGATGGACAGGCTTTTCGGGACCTGAGCACTCGCTTCGCATGCGCCGCGCCCCCGGCTGGCCGTGGCGCGTCGTGGCAAGCCTGGCCTCGATGCCCCGTCGCCGCCTTTCGCCGCCCCGCCGGCGAGCTAGTATTCAGATGAGTCATACGACAGGACGACCCAGCCCATGACGAACTCCCCAGCGCCCGCCAGCCGGCGCGGGACCCGCGGGACGCCGCGGGGGCGGCAGCTCGACCCCGCGGCGCTCGCGGAGCTCGAGGAACTGCTCGGCGATGCCTCCCGCGCACGCGACATGCTCGTCGAGCACCTCCATGTGCTGCAGGACCGCTATGGCCACCTGTCGCTGCGTCACCTGCAGGCGCTGGCGACGTGGATGAACCTGCCGATGGCGGCGGTGTATGAGACGGCGACCTTCTATGCGCATTTCGACGTCGTCCGAGAGGACGAATCGCCGCCGCCGGCGCTTACGATCCGGGTATGCGATTCGCTGTCGTGCCAACTCGCGGGGTCCGCGGCGCTGCAGGCCGCGCTCGAGGCCGGGCAGGACGCTTCGCGCGTGCGGGTGCTGCGCGCACCCTGCATGGGCCGCTGTGAAACTGCCCCTGTCGTTGAAATCGGCCATCGCCATATCGGTCACGCGACACCATCGCGCGTGCAGCAGGCGATCGACACCGGCGAGCACCACCCGGAGGCGATCGCCTGGCAGCATCTCGCGGCCTATCGGGCCGAGGGCGGCTACGCGCTGCTGACGGCTTGCCGAGACGGTGCCGTGACCCTCGAGCAACTGAGCGCCACCCTGCAGAAGGCGGGCCTGCGCGGCCTCGGTGGGGCGGGCTTCCCAACCTACAAGAAGTGGCAGTTCGTGCGTGCCGAACCTGCGCCGCGGTACGTCGTCATCAACGCCGACGAAGGCGAGCCGGGGACGTTCAAGGACCGTTTCTACCTCGAGCAGGCACCGCACCGCTTTCTGGAGGGCGCGCTGGTGAGCGCCTGGGCCGTCGAAGCGAGTGCGATCTACATCTACCTGCGCGACGAGTACCCCGGCCTTCACGCCGTGCTGCGCGAGGCGATCGCCGAACTCGAGGCCGAGGGCCTGGCGCAGCCGGGTCTCCTGGTCCTGCGCCGCGGTGCCGGCGCCTACATCTGCGGCGAGGAGTCGGCCCTCATCGAATCGCTCGAAGGCAAGCCCGGAAAGCCACGCCACCGCCCGCCCTTCGTCGCCCAGAAGGGACTGTTCGACCGCCCGACGCTGGTGAACAACGTCGAGACCGTCTACTGGATTCCGATCCTTCACGACAAGGGCGCGGACTGGTTCGCCGGCCAGGGGCGCAACGGGCGCCACGGCCTGCGCAGCTTCTCGGTCTCGGGACGGGTCCGAAAGCCGGGCGTCCATCTCGCACCGGCCGGGATCACGCTTCGCGAGCTCGTCGACGAGTTCTGCGGTGGCATGCTGGAGGGCCACGAACTGATGGCCTACCTGCCCGGTGGCGCCTCGGGCGGGCTGCTGCCGGCGGCCAAGGCCGATATCGCGCTGGATTTCGACACGCTGCAGGCGGAGGGCTGCTTCATCGGTTCGGCCGCCGTCATCGTCGTCTCCGACCAGGACGACTTGCGCGCCGTGGCGAAGAACCTGATGGCCTTCTTTGCCGACGAATCCTGCGGTCAATGCACGCCGTGTCGCGTCGGCACCGAGAAGATGCTCGCTTTGCTCGCGCGCGATGAATGGGATGCGACGGTACTCAGGCGGCTGTCCCAGGTCATGATCGACGCCTCGATCTGCGGCCTCGGCCAGGCCGCGCCAAACCCGGTGCTCGGCCTGCTCAAGCACTTCCCGATGCAACTCGCACGCCAGGGCGTGATTGTCGGGGACGAGGAAACCGCAAGATGACGACGATTCCAACGCGCGACGAAGACCTCGCCGCCTTCGAGATCACGCTCGACGGCGAGAAGGTCCACGCTTATCCCGGCGAGACGCTGTGGCAGGTCGCGATGCGTGCCGGCGAACGAATCCCCCACCTGTGCTTCAAGGACGCACCCGGTTATCGAGCCGACGGCAACTGCCGCGCGTGCATGGTCGAAATCGAGGGCGAGCGCACGCTCGCCGCCAGCTGCCTGCGCTCGGCCACGCCGGGCATGGTGGTCCGCAGCGCCAGTTCGGAGCGGGTTCGCGTCGCCCGTGAAGGGGTGATGGCATTGCTGCTCGCCGACCAGCCGGCGCGCGAGGACGGCCCCGATCGCTCCAGTCACTTCTGGCAGATGGTCGATCTGATGCAGCTCGACACGGATCGCGCGCGAGCCGCGTTTCCTGCGCGGGCGCCGGACGCGGCCCGGCACGACGGTTCGCACACCGCGATGCGGGTCAATCTGGAGGCCTGCATCGACTGCAACCTGTGCGTGCGCGCGTGTCGCGAGGTGCAGGTCAATGATGTCATCGGCCTCGCCCACCGCGGTGCTGCCTCCAAGATAGTGTTCGACTTCGACGACCGGATGGGCGCGAGCACCTGCGTGGCCTGCGGCGAATGTGTGCAGGCTTGTCCGACCGGCGCGCTGATGCCGGCGAAGATCGTCGACGCCGCGGGCCGAGCCGACTCCTCGTGTGCGGACCGCAAAGTCGATTCGGTCTGTCCCTACTGCGGAGTCGGCTGCCAGCTGACCTATCACGTCAAGGACGAGCAGATCGTATTCGTCGAGGGGCGCAACGGGCCGTCGAACGAGAATCGCCTGTGCGTCAAGGGACGTTTCGGCTTCGACTATCCGAACCATCGCGCGCGCCTGACGCGGCCGCTGATCCGTCGCCCCGGCGTGGCCAAGGGGCTCGACCCCTCGTTCGATCCGGCCGAGCCGCTCACCCACTTTCGCGAGGCCAGCTGGGACGAGGCGCTGGATCTCGCCGCAAAGGGCCTGGTGGCCCTGCGCGACACGCACGGCCCGGAAGCGCTCGCCGGCTTCGGCAGCGCGAAGTGCTCGAACGAGGAGGCCTGGCTGTTCCAGAAGCTCGTGCGCACCGGCTTCCGCTCCAACAACGTCGATCACTGCACCCGGTTGTGCCACGCCAGTTCGGTCGCGGCACTGATCGAATGCATCGGCTCGGGGGCGGTGACCGCGTCCTTCATGCAGGCCATGCAGGCCGATGTCGTCATCCTCACCGGCTGCAACCCGACGGTGAATCACCCGGTGGCCGCGACCTATTTCAAGCAGGCGGCCAAGCGCGGCACCAAGCTCGTCGTCCTCGATCCGCGCGGTCTCGCGCTCGGCGCCTACGCCCACCGCATGGTGCGCTTCACGCCCGGCAGCGATGTCTCGCTGCTCAACGCGATGCTCAACGTGATCGTCACCGAGAAGCTCTACGCCGAGGACTACATCGTGCAGCACACCGAGGGCTTCGAAGCGCTCAGGGCCCACGTCGCGGCGATGACGCCGGAGGCGATGGCGGCCACCTGCGGCGTGGCGCCCGACGAGATCCGCTACATCGCCCGGCTGTACGCGAAGGCCGAGCGCGCGATGATCTTCTGGGGGATGGGCATCTCTCAGCACATCCACGGCACCGACAACGCCCGTTGCCTGATCTCGCTCGCGCTCGCCACCGGCCAGCTCGGCCGCCCGGGCACCGGACTGCATCCGCTGCGCGGCCAGAACAACGTTCAGGGCGCCTCCGACGCGGGCTTGATCCCGATGGTGTTTCCCGATTACCAGCCGGTGGGCGATGCACAGGTCCGCGCGGCCTTCGAGGAGCTGTGGCACACGCCTCTCGCCGACAAGCCGGGGCTGACCGTGGTGGAAATCATGGACGCGATCGCCGCCGGGCGGATCCGTGGCATGTACATCCAGGGAGAGAACCCGGCGATGTCGGACCCCGACCTGGAGCATGCGCGCGCCGCACTCGGCAAGCTCGAGCACCTCGTGGTGCAGGACATGTTCGTCACCGAGACGGCGCAGTTCGCCGATGTGATCCTGCCGGCCTCGGCCTGGGCGGAGAAGGACGGCACCGTCACCAATACCAACCGCCAGGTGCAGATCGGCCGTGCCGCAGTGCCCCTGCCGGGCGAGGCGAAGCCGGACTGGTGGATCATCCAGCAGATCGCGCGCCGCTTCGGCCTGGGCTGGAACTACACCCATCCGCGCGATGTGTTCGCCGAGATGAAGCAGGGCATG
>JBFGUQ010000264.1:0-4491 GCA_041565515.1 Rhodocyclaceae bacterium
CGGCCGGTTCGAGCAGGGCCTGGGCCTGGTCGGGCGACAGCGCACGCGGCAGCATCTTCGGGGACTTCGGGGCGCGAATGCCGTCGACCGGATTGACACGCAGGCCGCGATGTCGGATCAGCCAGCGATACAGTCCTCGCCACGCCGACAGGCAGCGCGCGATCGAGCGCCCCGACAGGCCTTCGCCATGCAGGCGGGCGACGAAGCGGCGGATGTCGTGCGGTCCGAGCTCGGCCGCGGCGCGACCCTCGGCGAGGCGATACAGGGCGGCGAGGTCGCGAGCATAGGCGTCCAGCGTGAGCCCGGCGGCGCGGCGCTGGGTCGCGAGCCAGTCGAGCCACGCCTCCGCCTCGTGCGGGAGCTGCTCGCTCGCGCCCGGCGTATTCATCCCGCCTGGCCCAGCAGCGCGGCACCGGCGAGTTCGCCGATGCGACCGAGGTAGAGCGTGCCCATCTCGGGGTAGAAGCGCTCGGCCTCGGCGCTGCCGAGCGCGAGCACGCCGAAGACCTCGCCGTCCCGGCGCAGCGGGATCAGCGCCAACGAACGCACATGCGGCGCGGCGTCGCCGAACCAGCCCAGCATCTCGATGCTCTCCGGCGCGCCGCAATAGGCATGGCGCAGGCCCTCCACATGGACGCGCGCGGCATCGCTCACCGCCACGACATCCCCGTCGATGTCCGCCGGCAGCGCGTCCCAGTACTGCAGGCCGACGTGCGGCACGGCAAAATCCTCCTGCAGGCTGTCGTACAGCGTGCGCCGCACCGCCTCGACGCTGCCAGCCTCGAGCAGGGCGATGGAGAGGCGATGCACCTTCTCGCTGATGTCGTCGTTCTCCTCGCCGAAGCGGATCAGCTCGGCAAGCTTGAGTTCGAGCTGGCGGATCTTGTCGCGCAGGGCATGGAGCTGGCGCTCGGCGAGCGAGATCGCCTGCCCGCCATGCTGCGGATGCGGCACGGTCAGGCTGGTAAACAGCTCGCCGTGCTCGGAGAGGAAATCGGGGTTGTCGCGCAGATAGCGGGCGACATCTTCGGCGTTCATCGGCAGACTCCGGCCAGGCATCAATGCGCCCGGCATCAGGTAGACAATAGGCGGCGGCTCAGTCGAGCTCCATCTCACCCTCGAACACGGTCACGGCCGGACCGGTCATCAGCACCGCCGTGCCCGGTCCGGCCCAGGAAATCTCGAGCGCGCCGCCACGGGTGTCGACCCGCACCGGAGATTCCAGCAGGCCACGCAGGATACCCGCGACCACCGCCGCGCAGGCACCGGTGCCGCAGGCCAGCGTCTCGCCGGCACCGCGCTCGAACACGCGCAGGCGAACGTGGTGCGCATCGATGACCTGCATGAAACCCGCATTGACGCGGGCGGGAAAGCGCTCGTGGCACTCGATCAGCGCGCCCTGCATCGCCACCGGCGCGGAATCGACATCGGCCACCACCTGCACGGCATGCGGATTGCCCATCGACACCGCGGTGATCGCCACCGTGACTTCGCCCACCGCCAGCGGCTGGACCACGGCGTCGGAGTCCGACAGGAAGGGAATCCGCGCCGGCGCCAGTTCGGGCACGCCCATCTCCACGGTGACGAGGCCGTCCTCGCGCAGGCTCGGCGCGATCAGGCCGGAGCGGGTTTCGACGCGGATCTCGCGCTTGTCGGTCAGGCCCTTCTCATGGACGTAGCGGACGAAGCAGCGCGCGCCGTTGCCGCATTGCTCGACCTCGCCGCCATCGGCATTGAAGATGCGGTAGCGGAAATCCACTTCGGGCCGGGTCGCCGGCTCGACCACCAGCAGCTGATCGCAGCCGACGCCGAAATGACGATCGGCGATCGCGCGCACGCGCGCCGGCATGAGTTCGACCGGCGCGCGGGTTGCGTCGATGACGACGAAGTCGTTGCCCAGGCCATGCATCTTGGTGAAGCGCAGTTTCATCGCGATTTCGAAGCGGTTGCGGTTGAGCCGGTGTGGCGATTCTCCCCCAGCGTCCCGGCAGCGTCCACCACGGTCTGGGCGAGGGTCCCGCGCAAGCGCCGCGCGCCGCGGGGGCCTGCGCGCAAGCCTCGCGGGCAGGCCGCCTCGACGCGGCGGCCCCCGGGGGCATTCAGTAGATGGGCGGCTCGCCTTCGGGCCGGGTCTTGAAGCGGCGGTGCACCCAGTAGTACTGCTCCGGCATGGTGCGGACCACCGATTCGATCCAGGCGTTCATGCGCACGATGTCGGCCTCGACGTCGCTGCTCGGGTAATCCTCCCAGGCCTCGCCCAGCTCCAGCTCGTAGCCCGCGCCGCCGGGCAGGATGCGCGTCACGCAGGGCATCACCGCCGCGCCGGCCAGGCGCGCGAGCCGCGGCAGGCCGGAGATGGTCGCCGCCTGCACGCCGAAGAAGGGCACGAAGATCGAATCCTTGCGCCCGTAGTCGAGATCGGGCAGGTAGTAGAAGGGCCGGCCGGCCTTCATCGCCTTCACCGTGCCGCGCACGCCGTCGTGGCGCGACAGCAGCAACTGGTCGCCGAAGCGGCTGCGGCCGTGATGCAGCCAGTGGTCGAACACCTTGTTCTTCTGCGCCGAGTACACGCTGACGAAATCACCCTCCATCGACAGCCGGGTGCCGGCCATGTCGAGGCCGAGGAAATGCGGCGCGAGCAGGATCACCGGCTTGCCGGCGGCCTGCAGGGCGCGCAGGCGCTCGAGCCCGGAGAGGCGGATGACGCGGCGCATGCGTTCCGGGCCGGCCCACCACGCCAGGCCGCGCTCGAGCATGCTGCGCCCGGTGAGGGCGAAGTTGCGCTTCGCCAGCGCGCGGCGCTCGTCCTCGGCCAGTTCGGGAAAGCACAGGCGCAGATTGGTGAGTACGATCCCCCGGCGCGAGCGCGCGAGCAGGTAGAGCAGGCCGCCGAAGGCCTCGCCGACCCGCGCCAGGACGGACAGCGGCAGCCAGTGCAGCAGCCAGAACAGCGCGATCGCGAGCCGGCTCGTCATGCCCCCTCGCCTCCGCCAGCCCCGGCCTCGGCGCGCTGTGCCTGCGGCGTCTTGTAGCGGTTGTAGGCCCACAGGTATTGCGCCGGGCACTGCAGGATGATGCGTTCGACCTCGCGGTTGATCGTCGCGCAGCGCGCCTCGAGGTCGCCTTCGAGCGGCTCGGTCGGCGCCTGCAGGCGGAACACGTAGCCCTCGCCGCGCGGCAGGCGCTCGGCCCAGATGTAGATCACGCGCACGTCCTTGACCTCGGCGAGGCGCGCCGCCAGCGTCATGGTCCACGCCGGGCGGCCGAAGAAGGGCACGAGCACGCCCTCGCCCGCACCCGGGACCTGGTCGGGCAGCATGCCCACGGCCTCGCGGCTGCGAAGCGTCTTCACCAGCTTGCGCACGCCGGACAGGTCGGCCGGCGCGGTGCGCATCTGCCCGCGCGCGCGCCCTGCTTCCATCAAGGGCTCGAGCGCGGCCTTGCGCGGCGACCGGTAGAGCACGGTGATCGGCATGCGTGCCGCGATGCACTGCGCGGTGATCTCGAAACAGCCCAGGTGGGGTGTGATGAAGAGGATGCCTGCGCCGTCGGCCCGCGCCGCCTCGACCAGTTCCCAGCCTTCGGTACGCACCGCCCGAGCCACGACTTCCTCGGCCGGCCGCAGCCATATCCAGGGCAGTTCCAGCGCCTGACGCCCGGCCTCGGCGACAGCGGCACGCAGCACGCCCTCGTCCTCGCGGCCCAGCGCGTTGGCGAGATTTTCGCGCAGCCGGCGACGATAGCCGGGCGACGCCCAGTAGGTGATCCAGCCCGCCCAGCCGCCGAGGCGATGCAGCCAGGACAGGGGCAGGCGGGCGAGGAAGCGGAACAGGAAGGCGAGTGGCACGTCTCGGGCGCTTGTTGTTGGAATTTCGAGGGCGAAAAACGGGTCGAGCGGGCGAATGCTTACACACCAGACGATCCCGGTCTATAATGCGCCCTCAGCCGCCGAGTTAAATCGACAACTTGCAGGGCGGCCAACGGACCGATGTCCGCGAAAACAAGTACTGCTAAAGCGTCGGCTGCTCGACGAAATCCCCGGAGCCGCCTGCGACGCAAGTCCATGGCACCACGGGGATTTTTGTTTTTCAGGAGCAGCATGATGGCAACAGAATTTCTCTTCACCTCCGAATCGGTCTCCGAAGGCCATCCCGACAAGGTCGCCGACCAGGTGTCGGACGGCGTGCTCGACACCATTCTCGCCGAAGACCCCCATGCGCGGGTGGCCTGCGAGACCCTGGTATCGACCGGCCTCGTCGTCGTCTCGGGCGAAATCACCACCAAGGCACATCCGAACTACCGCGAGATCACGCAGGACGTGATCCGCCGAATCGGCTACGACAACTCCGAGATCGGCTTCGACTACAAGAGTTGCGCGGTGCTCACCGCGATCAACCGCCAGTCGCCCGACATCGCCCAGGGCGTGGATCACGCCAACGACGACAACCTCGACCAGGGCGCCGGCGACCAGGGGCTGATGTTCGGCTACGC
>JBFGUQ010000265.1:0-4482 GCA_041565515.1 Rhodocyclaceae bacterium
CTCGTCGGCCTCGCGGTCGCGCGCGGCAGCGGCGTCGCCCTCGACGCGCTCGACGCCACCGTCACCGTGCTGTTCGCGCTCGTGGCCCATGCCGGCGTCAATGTCGTCAACGACTATCACGACGCACTTAGCGGTGCCGACGCCGCCAATACGCGGCGGCTGTTCCCCTTCACCGGCGGCAGCCGCTTCATCCAGAACGGCGTGCTGAGCGTGCGCCAGACCGGCCTGTTCGGCCACGCCCTGCTCGCCGCGGTGATTCCAGCGGGCGCTTGGCTGGCCTGGCAGGCCGGTGCCGGCCTGATCCTGATCGGCGCCACCGGGCTGTTGGTCGGCTGGGCCTACTCCGCGCCGCCGCTGGCACTGATGAACCGCGGCCTGGGCGAGGTGGCGATCGCCGCCGGCTGGCTGGCGGTGGTCGTCGGCACCGACTACGTGCAGCGCGGCGCCTTCAGCCCGCTGCCCTTCGCCGCCGGGCTGTCCTACGCGTTGCTGGTGGCGAACCTGCTGTTCATCAACCAGTTCCCCGACCACGACGGCGACGCCGCCGTCGGCAAGCGCACCCTGGTCGTTCGGCTCGGGCCGCAGGCGGCGAAGTGGGGCTATCTGCTGATCGCGATCGTCGCCTATGGCTGGCTGGTGGCGATGGTCGCCCGCAACCTGCTGCCGCAGCAGGCCGCCGCGGCGGCGATGACCCTCGTGCTGTCCTTCGGCGCGGCGCGCGAACTGATCGCCCATGCCGGCGAACCGGCCGAGCTGGCCAAGCCGATCAAGGCCACCATCGCCGCGGCCAACCTGCACGGCCTGATCCTCGCCGCCACCCTCGCCTTCGGCCGCTGGCCCGCCATGGGCTAGACTCGGCCGCGCCCACACCCTTCTGCATCGAGCCCCCATGATCGGACGCATCACCGGCATCCTGCTGGAAAAGAACCCGCCCCAGATCCTGGTCGACGCCAACGGCGTCGGCTACGAGATCGACGTGCCGATGAGCACCTTCTACGGCCTGCCGGCGGTCGCCGCCAAGGTCAGCCTGCACACCCACCTCGCGGTGCGCGAGGACGGCCACTTCCTCTACGGTTTCGCCACCGACGAGGAGCGCACCGCCTTCCGCCAGCTGCTCAAGGTCTCCGGTATCGGCGCGCGCACCGCGCGGGCGGTGCTGTCGGGCCTGTCGGTGAACGATCTCGCCCAAGCCGTCGCCCTGCAGGAGGCCGGCCGCCTGGTGAAGATCCCGGGCATCGGCAAGAAGACCGCCGAGCGCCTGCTGCTGGAATTGCGCGACAAGCTCGGCAAGGCCTTGCCGCGTCCGGCGGGCGCGCGCCTGGCAGCCGCCAGCGCGGGCGCACCGGGGGCGAAGAGCGACATCCTCAACGCGCTGCTGGCGCTGGGCTACAACGAGCGCGAAGCGCTCGGCGCGATGAAGGGGCTGGCCGACGACGCCGGCGTCTCCGAGGGCATCCGCCAGGCGCTCAGGCTGCTGTCGAAGGCGTGACGACGAGCTTCAGCCCCATCATCCCCGCAGCACGCTCAATCCCTGCTGCTCGGCTGAAGCCGACCCTACGACACCTGGCGGATGACCGGTAGGGCGGGCTTCAGCCCGCCAGCACCGCAAGAGCAGGCGGAAACAGCGCCGGGGCCGGGCGCCCTCCGCCGCCGACGGATCGCAGCGGTCGCGCGCGTCCGGCTACCGTGTCGCCAGCCGAGCGATTAGACTGCCGCCATGATCGAAACAGACAAGCTCCAGTCCGCGCCCGCAGGCGGCCACGCCGCCCGCCTGATCTCCGCCCAGCCGGCCGATCGCCAGGAGGACGCGGTCGAGCGCGCGCTGCGGCCGAAGCGCCTGGCCGAGTATGTGGGCCAGGCGAAGATCCGCGAACAGCTCGAGATCTTCATCCAGGCGGCGAAGAACCGCGGCGAGGCGCTCGACCATGTGCTGCTGTTCGGCCCACCGGGCTTGGGCAAGACCACGCTCGCGCACATCGTCGCCGCCGAGATGGGCGTCAACCTGCGCCAGACCTCGGGACCGGTGCTCGAGCGCGCCGGCGACCTCGCAGCCCTGCTGACCAACCTCGAGCCCCACGACGTCCTCTTCATCGACGAGATCCACCGCCTGTCGCCGGTCGTGGAGGAGATCCTGTATCCGGCCCTGGAAGACTTCCAGATCGACATCATGATCGGCGAAGGCCCGGCCGCGCGCTCGGTCAAGCTCGACCTGCCGCCCTTTACCCTGGTCGGCGCCACCACGCGCGCGGGCATGCTCACCAATCCGCTGCGCGACCGCTTCGGCATCGTGTCGCGGCTCGAGTTCTACACGCCGGACGAGCTCGGCTTCATCGTCGGGCGCTCGGCCCGCCTGCTCAATGTCGAGATCGACGACGCCGGGGCGCTGGAAATCGCCCGCCGCGCCCGCGGCACGCCGCGCATCGCCAACCGCCTGCTGCGCCGGGTGCGCGACTACGCCGAGGTCAGGGCCGGCGGACGAATCACCAACCCGGTGGCCGATGCGGCCTTGTCGATGCTCGACGTGGATGTGCTCGGCCTCGACCTGATGGACCGCAAGCTGCTGTCGGCGATGCTGGAGAAGTTCGGCGGCGGCCCGGTCGGGCTCGACAACATCGCCGCCGCGATCGGCGAATCGACCGACACCATCGAGGACGTGATCGAGCCCTACCTGATCCAGCAGGGCTACCTGCAGCGCACGCCGCGCGGGCGGATGGCCACGCACTCGATCTGGCAGCACTTCGGCCTCGCCCCCCCACGCGCCGGTGGAGCCGACCTGTTCGGCCAGTAAGCAGACCCGCGAATGCGCTCGCTGCAGGTGGTGATGTTCTCGCTGTGCGTGCTCGGCGGGCTCTACCTGCTCATGCAGGCGCCGTCCTTCTTCCTGCCGGACCGCTTCGATCCGTCGATGGGCAGGCAGTTCGACGCCACCGCATCACGCCTGCTCGGCTGCGGCCTGCTGGCGATCGCCGGCCTGGGCGGCAGCTACCTGCGCACGATGTACTACAGCGGCGAGCGCAGGCTGCCCGGCCCGGCGGCACAGCGGCGCTATTTCGCCCTCGTCGTCGTGGTGCTGGCGCTGCTCAGCGCCGCCTTCTACTCGGCCGAGCCCGGCCCGAACCCGGACTACCGTCCGCGCAGCGGCGCCGCGCCCTGAGACCGGCGGCTGGCTACTGCGCGAGCAGGCTGCGCGCCTGATCGGCAGTTTCGATCACTTCCGGCAATTCGCGCGAGTTCAGCACGCTGCCGAAGTGCGTCAGCGCCGCTTCGGTGACGAACAGGTGGCCGTTGTCGCGCCGTTCGATCCAGCCCAGCTCGACCAGGCGCACGATCTTGCGACGCACCGTCTCGCGCGGCAGGCCGGTGGCCGCAGCGATGGAATATGCGTTGCACGGCCGCAACGCACAGCCGGTCTCGGCGGCGCCGACGTCCGTGTCGCCGGGCGAGCGCCTGTGCGCGGAGCCGTTGGGGCCGCTTTCGAGCGAACCGATGTTGTACAGCGCGATCTCGCCCAGCAGGATAGGCAGCAGGATGTCGCGGTCGAACTCGTCGAACCAGCGCCGGAGCCTGCGTATCTCGTGACGCGCGAGCAGGAGCGCGACCGACTTGATTGCGCGCGAGGAGTTCGAGGGCGCGCGCGTGTCTCGTTCGCGGCGCTCGCCGGCGGGATCCGCTGCTTGGCTGGCATTGTTCGACATGGCTTCCTGGCCTCCGTCGCCGATGCGACGCATTGCGCGACCGTCTTTATCGAGTTCTTCTTGAAACGCTTGCGCGTCTGGACGGCGCGAGCATAGCCGAATGCCACCGCGGGCCTCCGTGAGGAAATGCTCGAATTGGGCAGAGTCGCCTTATTTGCGCGCGCGCGGGTGGGCGGCGTCGTACACCTTGGCGAGATGCTGGAAGTCGAGATGGGTGTAGATCTGCGTGCTGCGGATGCTGGCATGCCCGAGCAGTTCCTGCACCGCGCGCAGATCGCCGCTGGACTGCAGCAGGTGGCTGGCGAAACTGTGACGCAGCATGTGCGGATGGACGTGCACACCCAGCCCGAGGACACGGGCGCGCTGCGCCAGCCGGCTGCGGATGGCGCTCGGGCTCATGCGCGCACCGCTGCGGGTGAGAAACAAGGCCGGCTCGTTCGGGGTCGAGAGCTGATCGCGCACGGCAAGCCATCGACGCAGCGCCGCCCAGGCCTTCTCGCCCACCGGGACGCTGCGGCTGCGGCTGCGCTTGCCGGTCACAGTCACCATGCCCTCGGCGGGCTCCAGCCCGCGATCGACGTCGAGGCCGGCCAACTCCGCCAGGCGCAGGCCCGAGGAATAGAACAGCTCGAACATCGCCAGGTCGCGAATCCCCAGCAGGCCGTCCGCGGCCGGTTCGAGCAGGGCCTGGGCCTGGTCGGGCGACAGCGCACGCGGCAGCATCTTCGGGGACTTCGGGGCGCGAATGCCGTCGACCGGATTGACACGCAGGCCGCGATGTCGGATC
>JBFGUQ010000266.1:0-4456 GCA_041565515.1 Rhodocyclaceae bacterium
CCCTGTTCGACCGCCTGCGCGCCTGGCGCGCGGCGCAGGCGAAGGAACGCAACGTCCCCGCCTACGTCATCTTCCACGACGCCACCCTGCGCGAGATCGCCATCGCCCGTCCCACCAGCCTCGCCGAACTCGGCGGCGTCTCCGGCATCGGCGACCGCAAGCTCGAGGCCTACGGCGAGGCGATCCTGGAAGTGATCCGGGAAGTGGGCTGAGTCGACCCCGGCAACGCATCGCCGACCGGTCGCAGTCGAATATCGGCCCCCTCGGTTTCGGAAAGCTGCCACCGGCGATTTCCTGCGCAATTAAGGGCGACACCAGCGACGCGGGGGACCTGCTACATGCCGATTTCCGCCTCGCTCGGCCTGCCTGGCCTCGGCGCGGTGCGCCGGCGCACGGCATCTGCGTGATCTGACATAAGCGCGCTCAATCACGAAAAACGGCGACCCGCGGGTCGCCGTTTTCATGTTGCGGGAAGCAGAAACCCCTCAGCGCTTGAAGCGCTCCTCCGCGATCGCGTCGGCCACTTCGCCCGTGGGGCGCTCTTCCTTGCGGGCGCGGGCGAAGATCTCCATCAGGTTGTCGTGGATGCCCTCGATGTGCTTGATCAGCGCGGCGCGGTCGAAGCCGATGCGCTCGTGGTACACGTCGATGATGCCGCCGGCGTTGATGACGTAGTCGGGCGCGTAGAGGATGCCGCGCTTCATCAGCTCGACGCCGTGGCGCGGCTCGGCGAGCTGGTTGTTCGACGCGCCGGCGACGATCTTCGCCTTGAGTTGCGGGATGGTGTGGTCGTTGAGGATTGCGCCCATCGCGCACGGGGCGAAGACGTCGACGTCGAGGCCGAAGATGTCGTCGGGCTGGACCACGGTGGCGCCGAGCTCGGCCTCGGCCTTCGCCAGCGCCTCGGGGAAGATGTCGGTGACCCACAGGCTGGCGCCGGCGGCCTTGAGCTGGCCGGCGAGGTCGAAGCCGACGTGGCCGATGCCCTGCACGGCGACGCGCAGGCCCTCGAGCGAGTCGCGACCGAGCTTCTCCTTGACCGCCGCCTTGATGCCGATGAAGGTGCCGAAGGCGGTGGCGGGCGACGGGTCGCCGCTGCGGGTGCCGCCGTCGGTGGGCTTGTCGACGATGCCGGCGACATGGTTGGTGGACTGCGCCATGTACTTCATGTCCTCGACGCTGGTGCCGGAGTCCTCGGCGGCGATGTAGCGGCCGTTGAGGTTTTCCAGCGCGCGGGCGAAGGCCGCGAGCAGCTCCGGGGTCTTCTGCGTGCGCGGGTTGCCGATGATCACCGACTTGCCGCCACCGAGCTTGAGGTTGGCCATCGCCGACTTGTAGGTCATGCCGCGCGACAGGCGCAGCACGTCGCGCACCGCCTCCTCCTCGCTGGCGTAGGGCCACATGCGGCAGCCGCCCAGAGCCGGGCCGAGGTTCGAGTTATGGACGGCGATGATCGCCTTCAGTCCGCTCTTGTCGTCGCTGCAGAACACGACCTGCTCGTGATCGGCGAAGTCGCTTAGGGAAAATACGCTCATGGATGTCTCCTTCCTTGGTCCAGGGGATTGCCGACAGGGCGTCGTCATCGCTCGTGGCAATGTCGCGGCCCGGCCAGCATGGGTGAAACGAATCTCGGGGCGGGAGCGGCCGGCGCCGCTCCCGGGATGAAACAAGTCGATCCGACGGCGATCCTCAGCCGGGGATGACCGCGATCGTCTTGCGCACCTTGCCGGCCAGCGGCGCCGCGGCCGGCTCCTTGCTGCGGAAGGCCTCGAGCAGCGTCGCCTGACGCTTGCGCGCATTGGCGAGGTAGCGCTCGCGGATGTGGCCGAAGCCGCGGATCTGTTCGGGGATCGCCGCCAGCTCCACCGCGGTGTCGTGATTGGCGAGTTCGAGGCCGGCGAGGATCTCCTCGATCACGCGCTCGTAGTCGGCGATCAGCTCGCGGTCGAGCTTGCGGTCCGCCGTGCGGGCGAAGGGGTCGAGCATCGTGCCGCGCAGGTGACGGTACTTCGCCAGCAGGCGCATCGCCTTGAGCATCCACGGGCCGTATTCCTTCTTCTTCAGCTCGCCGGTCTGCGGATCCTTGTCGGCCAGCGTTGGCGGCGCGAGGTGGAAGACCAGCTTGTAGTCGCCCTCGAACTGCTCGTCGATGCGCTTGAGGAAGTCGCTGTCGGTGTACATCCGCGCCACCTCGAACTCGTCCTTGTAGGCGAGCAGCTTGTGGTAGCCGCGCGCCACCGCCTCGGTGAGCAGGGTGATGCCGGGGGCGACACGCTGCTCGGCGGCGCGCACGCGCTCGACGAGCTTGGCATAGCGCTCGGCGTAGGCGGCGTTCTGGTAGTCGGTCAGCTGCGCCTTGCGCCGCGCGATCACCTCGTCGACGCTGGTCGACAGCTTGTGGTGCTCGGGCGTGCCGTGCTGCGGCTTCGCCGCCTCGACCACCGCGTTCAGGTCCACCGCGGCGCGGCGGCCCCACTGGAAGGCGGCCTTGTTGGCCTCGACCGCGGCGCCGTTGATCTCGATCGCGCGCATGATCGCCTCGCCGCTGAGCGGCACCAGGCCCTTCTGCCAGGCGTAGCCGAGCATGAACAGGTTGGTGGCGATCGAGTCGCCCAGCAGGGTCGTGGCCAGGTGGGTGGCGTCGAGGAACTCGGCGTTGTCGGCGCCGACCGCGTCGACGATCTGCTGCTCCATCGAGCCACCCGGGAACTTCGGGTCCGGGTTGGCGCCGACGTCGCCGCTGCGGGCCTGGGCGGCGAAGCCGCGCACGAACTCGCTGGTCATGGTCTGGTCGCGGTTCACCACGACGCGGGTGTGGCCGCTGCGCATCTTCGCCAGCGACTCGTCGCTGGCGGCGACGACGAGGTCGCAGCCGATCAGCGCATTGGCCTCGCCGGCGGCGACGCGGGCAGCGTAGAGCTGCTCGGGCTTGTCGGCGATGCGAACGTGCGACCACACCGCGCCGCCCTTCTGCGCCAGGCCGGCCATGTCCAGCACCGAGATGCCCTTGCCTTCGAGGTGCGCGGCCATGCCGAGCAGGGCGCCGATGGTGACGACGCCGGTGCCGCCCACGCCGGTGACCAGGATGCCCCAGGGCGCGGCCGTCGAGGGCAGCTGCGGCTCGGGCAGCGCGGCGAAGGCATCGGCCCTGGCGCCGACCGCCTTGCCCTTCCTGAGCTTGCCGCCCTCGATGGTGACGAAGCTCGGGCAGAAGCCCTTCACGCAGGAGTAGTCCTTGTTGCACGAGGACTGGTCGATCGCGCGCTTGCGCCCGTACTCGGTGTCCACCGTGCCCACCGACATGCAGTTCGACTTGTCGCTGCAGTCGCCGCAGCCTTCGCATACGAGGTCGTTGATGACGACGCGCTTGGCCGGATCCGGGAACTTGCCGCGCTTCCTGCGGCGGCGCTTCTCGGCCGCGCAGGTCTGGTCGTAGATCAGCGCCGACACGCCGGTCACCTTGCGCAGCTCGCGCTGCACCGCGTCGAGTTCGTCGCGATGGCGGATCGGCACGCCGTGCGGCAGGTCCGAGGGCCCGTAGGCGCGCGGGGTGCCGTCATTGACGACGACGATGTTGTGGACGCCCTCGGCCTCGAGCTGGCGGGCGATGATCGGCACCGTCAGCGTGCCGTCGTGCGGCTGGCCGCCGGTCATCGCCACGGCGTCGTTGTAGAGGATCTTGTAGGTCAGGTTCACCTTCGCCGCCACCGCGGCGCGGATGGCGAGGATGCCCGAGTGCATGTAGGTGCCGTCGCCGAGGTTGGCGAACACGTGCTCGGTCTTGGTGAAGGGCGACTGGCCGACCCAGGGCACGCCCTCGCCACCCATCTGGCAGAAGGTCTGGGTCGATTCGGGCGACAGCCAGGTCGCCATGTAGTGACAGCCGATGCCCGCGAGCACGCGCGAGCCCTGCGGCACCTTGGTCGAGCTGTTGTGCGGGCAGCCCGAGCAGTAGTGCGGCACGCGCTGGATCGACAGGCGCGGCTTGGCCAGCGCCGCCTCCTTGGCCTCGAGGAAGGCCAGCCGCGCCTTGACGCGATCGGACGTGTAGAAGCGCGCGATGCGCCCGGCGATCGCACGCGCGATCATCGCCGGCGTGAGTTCGCCCGCGGCCGGCAGCAGCCAGTCGCTGTGCGGCAGCGCCCACTCGCCCTTCTCGTCGAACTTGCCGATGACGCGCGGGCGCACGTTCTCGTTCCAGTTGTAGAGCTCTTCCTTGAGCTGGTACTCGAGGAACTGGCGCTTCTCCTCGATCACGAGGATCTCTTCCAGGCCGTCGGCGAACTTGCGCACGCCCTCGGCCTCGAGCGGCCACACCATGCCGACCTTGTACACGCGCAGGCCGATCTCGGCCGCCACCTTGTCGTCGATGCCGAGGTCTTCGAGCGCCTGGCGCACGTCGAGGTAGCTCTTGCCGCTGGTGATGATGCCCAGCTTGGCGTTGGGGCTGTCGATC
>JBFGUQ010000267.1:0-4442 GCA_041565515.1 Rhodocyclaceae bacterium
GATGCTGATCTCCAAGGGCGAGTTCAACAGCTACATGAAGCTGCTGCGCAGCGCGCACCGCGACGAGAACCTGGACCAGGTGATGTGCCGCAGCCTGGTGAGCGTGGACTGGCAGGGCTACCTGTACGACTGCGACTTCAACCAGCAGCTGGGCATGCCGCTGGCGCTCGACGCGGCTGCCGTGCGGCCGCGCACCCATCTGAGCGAGGTCACCGCCGCGGTGCTCGAGGGCGGGCCGATCCGCGTGGCCGAGCATTGCTGGGGGTGCACGGCGGGGCAGGGCTCGAGCTGCGGCGGCGCGCTGGATTGAGCGCCGGTGCCGGGCTTTCGGCCTTGCGGCTTGCAAGATCTCGTCATTGAGCGTCTATTCGCAGCTTTCGGATCACCAAAGTCTGCGAGGGAGGCTCAACCATGATCGTCACCACCGACTATGTAGATATCCCTTCCGGCGGCGGCTCGATGCGCACCTTCGTCGCCCGGCCAGGGGTGCCGGGCACCTGGCCGGGGATCCTGTTCTATTCGGACATCTTCCAGCTCACCGACACCATGCTGCGCTCCTGCGTGCGCCTGGCGGGGCATGGGTTCGTGGTGGCGGCACCGGAGATCTATCACCGCCGTGAGCCGCAGGGCGCGGTCATCCCGTTCGACGACGACGGGCGCACCCGCGGCATGGACGATGCGGCCGCCACCGCGGTGGCGGATTTCGATGTCGATGCGCGCGCGGTGCTCGACCATCTGGCCCGGGATGCCGGCGTTTCCCGCGGCCAGCTCGGCGCGGCGGGATTCTGCATCGGCGGCCACCTGGCCTTTCGCGCGGCCTTCCAGCCCGACGTGAAGGCGACGGTGTGCTTCTATCCCACGGGTGTTCACAACGGCAAGCTGGGCAGGGACGAGGACGCCGGCTCGCTCGCGCGTGCCGCCGAGATCCGCGGCAGGCTGCTGCTGGTGTGGGGCAGCAAGGATCCGCACATCCCGGCCGAGGGCCGCGCGCACATCGAGGCCGGGCTGCAGGCCGCGGGCGTGAAGTTCGAACAGCTGCTGTACCCGGCCGAGCATGCCTTCATGCGCGACGTCGGCCCGCGCTACGACCCCGAGGCCACCGACCTGGCCTTCGCGGAGATGCTGCGTTTCTTCCGTTCGGCATTCTGACTTGGCCGCTGCATCGCGGCCGGGGTTCGACCCGTGATGTCCGGTCGCTGAAGGCAGGGCAGGGCGAGCGCGATGGCTTGCTGCCGATACGGCCCGGTCGTCCGGGGCTGTTGCGGCGACCAGGCGCCTTCCCGTGCTTGAGCGTGGACGATGTGTGTCTGTTGTACTAACATGATCTCGTTGCAATAGAACCCAAGGTGCGCCCATGAGCGCCGCGACCGCTACCTCGAAGACCCGTTCCGCCCGGCTCGGCCTGCGCGCCACGCCCGAACAGGAGGCCGTCTTGCGTCGTGCGGCGGACGTGGCGCACAAGTCGCTGACCGACTTCGTGCTCGATGCGGCTTGCCAGGCCGCCGAGCAGACCTTGCTCGAGCAGCGTCTGTTCATGGTTTCCGGCAAGCAGCGTGAGGCGCTGATGGACCTTTTCGAGCGCCCCGAGCAGGACAACGAGGGTTTGCGTGAGCTGTTCGCCCGGCGTGTGCCGTGGGCGGGCCGTTGAGCCTGCGCGCTCCTGCGCCGCTGACGGCAGCGCATCGGCTGGACGGTTTTGACTGTGGCAAGCCCGTGCTGAACGACTGGCTGATCCGTCATGCACGGCAGGCACAGGCGAGCGGCTCGGCGAGGACGTTCATCGTGGCCGATGAGGACCGGGTGGTGGGGTTCTTCAGCCTGACCGTGGGACAGGTCGATACGCTCGACGCGCCCGAGCGTGTTCGCAAGGGCATGGGGCAGTACCCGATTCCCGTGGTGATCCTGGCGCGACTTGCGGTCTCGAAGGTCGATCAGGGCAGGGGCATCGGGGTGGGCATGTTGCAGGATGCGATCCTGCGCACGCTGCTGATTGCCGAGGAGGCAGGTATCCGCGCAATGCTCACTCATCCGATCGATGAGGACGCGGCGCGCTTCTATACACGCTTCGGCTTCGTCGCTTCGCCCCTGCGCGAGGGCCAGTTGCTGCTGCTGCTCAAGGATGCGCGCAAGATCCTGAGCTGAGGCCGCCGTCTCGTGCACGGGCGGTCGATGGCAGGACGATGTTCGCGCCAGCGGACCTCCGCACGGCAGCCGGCCCCGGGCTGCCGGAATATCCGGTAGTCCGGGGCCTGTTCAGCGCAGCCGTCTCAGCGCGTGATCGGCTTGTAGCGGATGCGCTTGGGCTTCGCGCCTTCCTCGCCCAGGCGCTTCTTCTTGTCTTCCTCGTACTCCTGGTAGTTGCCGGCGAAGAAGGTCCATTGCGAGTCGCCTTCGGCCGCCAGGATGTGGGTGCAGATGCGGTCGAGGAACCAGCGGTCGTGCGAGATCACCAGCGCGCAGCCGGCGAATTCCAGCAGGGCGTCCTCCAGCGCGCGCAGGGTCTCGACGTCGAGGTCGTTGGACGGTTCGTCGAGCAGCAGCACGTTGCCGCCGGCGATCAGCGTCTTGGCCAGGTGCAGGCGGCCGCGTTCGCCGCCGGAGAGGTTGCCGACGATCTTCTGCTGGTCGCCGCCCTTGAAGTTGAAGCGGCCGATGTAGGCGCGGCTGGGCATCTCGAAGCGGCCCACGGTGAGCACGTCGGCGCCGTCGGAGATGGCCTCGAACACGGTCTTGTCGTTGGCCAGGCCCTCGCGGGTCTGGTCGACGGCGGCGAGCTTCACCGTCGGCCCGACGACGACTTCGCCGGAATCCGGCTGGTCGCGACCCTCGATCATCTTGAACAGCGTCGACTTGCCGGCGCCGTTGGGGCCGATGACGCCGACGATGGCGCCGGGCGGGATGCTGAAGCTCACCTTGTCCATCAGCAGCTTGTCGCCGAAGGCCTTGCTGACCTCGTGGAACTCGATGACCTTGTCGCCGAGGCGCTCGCCGGGCGGGATGAAGATCTCCTGGGTCTCGTTGCGGCGCTGGTATTCGACGCTGGCCATCTCCTCGTAGCGGGCGAGGCGTGCCTTGGACTTCGCCTGGCGCGCCTTCGGGTTCGAGCGCGCCCACTCCAGCTCGGTCTTCATCGCCTTGACATGGGCGGCTTCCTGCTTGGATTCCTGCGCCAGGCGCTCGCCCTTCTGGTCCAGCCAGGACGAGTAGTTGCCCTTCCACGGGATGCCGTGGCCGCGGTCGAGCTCGAGGATCCACTCGGCGGCGTTGTCGAGGAAGTAGCGGTCGTGGGTGACGGCCACCACGGTGCCGGGGAAGCGGGTGAGGAACTGCTCCAGCCACTCGACCGACTCGGCGTCGAGGTGGTTGGTGGGTTCGTCGAGCAGCAGCATGTCGGGGCGCGACAGCAGCAGCTTGCACAGCGCGACGCGGCGCTTCTCGCCGCCCGAGAGCTTGCCGATGACGGCGTCCCAGGGCGGCAGGCGCAGCGCGTCGGCGGCGATCTCCATCTGGGTCTCGATGTCGCTGCCGGCGGTGGCGAGGATGTTCTCGTACTTGGCCTGCTCCTCGGCGAGCTTGTCGAAGTCGGCGTCGGGCTCGGCGTAGGCGGCGTACACCTCCTCTAGCTTCTGGCGCGCCTCCATGATCTCGCCGAGGCCGGATTCGACCTCTTCCTTCACCGTCTTGGCGGGGTCGAGCTCGGGCTCCTGCGCCAGGTAGCCGATGCGCTGGCCGGCCAGGTGCTGGACCTCGCCGTCGTATTCCTTGTCCTCACCGGCCATGATGCGCAGCACGGTGGACTTGCCCGAGCCGTTGAGGCCGAGCAGGCCGATCTTGGCGCCGGGGAAGAAGGAGAGGGAAATATCCTTGATGATCTGACGCTTGGGCGGAACGGTCTTGCTCACGCGCAGCATCGACATTACGTATTGGGCCATGGGATTCCGGTGATGGGCTGTGGCGGAAAGGCGGAAGTCTACCGCAGGCGGGCGGCGCTTGGCAGCGCCGGGTTCAGGCGGTGAACTGCAGCCGGGCGAGGTGGGCGTAGAGGCCGTCGCCGGCGATCAGGCTGGCGTGGGTGCCGGTCTCGACGATGCGGCCGTGGTCCATCACGACGATGCGGTCGGCGCGCTGCACGGTGGCCAGGCGGTGGGCGACGACCAGGGTGGTGCGCCCGCGCATGAGGCCGCCGAGCGCGGCCTGCACCATGCGCTCGCTCTCGGCGTCGAGCGCCGAGGTGGCCTCGTCTAGCAGCAGGATCGGACGGTCGGCGAGGATGGCGCGGGCGATGGCGATGCGCTGGCGCTGCCCGCCGGACAGGCGCACGCCGCGCTCGCCCAGCTCGCTGTGGTAGCCCTCGGGCAGGGCGCGCACGAAGTCGTCCGCATACGCCGCCACGCAGGCGGCCTGCACCGCTTCCAGGCTGGCTTCGGGCATGGCGTAGCGCA
>JBFGUQ010000268.1:0-4421 GCA_041565515.1 Rhodocyclaceae bacterium
CGTCGGGCGGAATCGGAAAGAAGGACGACTCGGCAAAGCTGAGTCCGCCCAGGAACCAGGGCGCGCGAGGGTGGCGCGACCACGCCATGGCGCGCGCATAGAGCGGCGAAAAGATCTTCAATTCACGGTCCTTCGTGTCGGTGGCGAGACGGTCCGTCTCGCACCCACCATGATACCCGTGCTGCGGCGCGACATCAGCAGGCAAGACGGCCCGACCGCGGGCTCGCGATGCAGGAGCGCGCCGGCGCGCTGGACCTCGCATGCGCATCGTCCATACTATGGAGACAGCACCGCCCGGCGATGCGATTGCGCACGTCGCAGCTCCGAGAATCAGGGAGACCCGTTCGATGGCCACCGACCCGGTCCACGCGGCACTCAACCAGCCGCCTGCGCTCGAGAACTTCAACCGCTATGCCGGCAACACCGCGCTGCGCGAAGCGCTCCGGCGCGAGGGCGCGGGCTGGGCGGACGAGGAACTGGTCGCGCTCGGCGCCGAACTCGGCAGCACCGAATGGATCCGGCGCGGCGAGCTCGCCAACCGCAATCCGCCCACGCTGCGCATCTTCGGCCGCGACGGCGGACGCCTGGACCGCTTCGAGTTCCATCCCGCCTGGCACGAGTGTCTTTCGTGGCTGAAGCGGCACGGCCTGGCCGGCTCCGCATGGGAGCAGATCCGTCCCGGCACCCACGTGCGCCGTGCCGCGCTGTTCCAGCTCTTTGCCGAGGTCGAATGCGGCAGCCTGTGCCCGGCGACGATGACACACGGCGCCGTGCCCGCCCTCGCGCGCGACCCCAAGGCGCTGGCCGAACCCTGGTTGCGGCTTGCGCTCGCGCCCGAGCACGACCCGCGCTTCATCCCCGCGACCGAAAAGACCGGCGTCCTCATCGGCATGGGCATGACCGAGCGCCAGGGCGGCTCGGACGTACGGGCGAACATCACGCGCGCCGAGCCCGCCGGTGACGGCTGGTACCGTCTGGTCGGGCACAAGTGGTTCATGTCGGCGACGATGAGCGACGCCTTCCTCGTCACCGCGCAGGCGCCCGGGGGCCTGAGCTGCTTCCTGCTGCCGCGCTTCGCGCCGGACGGCACGATCAATCCGATCCACATCCGCCGCGCCAAGGACAAGCTCGGCGACCGCTCCAACGCGAGCGCCGAGGTGATGTTCAGCGGCGCCCTCGCCCGCCTCGTCGGCGAGGTCGGCCGCGGCATCGCCACGGTGCTCGAGGCCGCCAACCACACGCGGCTCGACTGCGCCAACGCCTCGACCGGCATCATGCGCGGCGCGCTCGGCATGGCACTGCACCACGCGCGCCACCGCCTGGCCTTCGGCAAGCCGCTCATCGACCAGCCGCTGATGCGCAACGTGCTCGCCGACATGGTGCTGGAGGTCGAAGGCCACATCGCCTTCTGCCTCGGGGTGGCCGGCTGCGTCGACCGTCAGGACAACTCGGACGAAGCCCAGCGCCTCGCCCGCCTGCTCACCCCCGTGCTCAAGTACTGGGTGTGCCGTCGCACCCCGATCCTGGTAGCGGAGGCGATGGAGGTGCTCGGCGGCAATGGCTATGTCGAAGACGGGCCGATGCCGCGGCTGTTCCGTCAGTCGCCGCTCAACTCGATCTGGGAAGGCGCAGGCAACATCATGTGCCTCGATGTGCTGCGTGTGCTCGAAAGCGACCCCACCGCCCGGGAATTGCTGATCACCGTGCTCGAGCGCGCCCGCGGGCTCGATGCCGGCTACGACAAGCACCTCGCCAGCCTGGAGGATGCCCTGGCCGCGGGCAAGCACGCCGAGGCCAATGCGCGCCGCCTGACAGGACAGATCGCGCGCGCGATGGAGGCGGCCCTGCTGCTGGTGGGCGGGGGCCCGAGCGGCGCGGCCTTCTGCGCCAGCCGGCTGGGCACCGACGGCGCCCACCCCTTCGGCGAACTGGCACCGGCGACCGACTTCGCCGGCATTCTCGAACGCGCAGGCCCCTGAGCCCGCAGGCCCCCCGAAGCCAATCGAAGCACGGTTGCGCAGCGGCGGATTCACACGGAAAATCAGAACTTTCCGCATCCAACCCGGCACCTGCGGTGCCACACCGCCGGCGCCCATGGCCTCCAGGACCCCCAAGCCTTTCTCGCTGCGCCTCGTTCTGATCGTCCCCTATGTCGTCCTGGTCATTGCGCTTGCCGTGGCCCTGGGTGTGCTGTCGTATTCGGCCGGCAGCGGGGCCGTCGCCACGGTGTCGGAGCATCTGCTGATCGAGGCTGTGAGCCGCATCACCCAGGCGGTGGATCGCCACATCGTGGGCTCCGGCGCGGTGCTGGAGTCCGCCTTTCCCGACGGCATGGCCGCGCCGCGGTCGATCGAAGCCGAATTCCACGAGCTGCGGACCCGCCTGTGGATCGCCACCACGCTGCATACCGACCCCAACGACTACGTCTATTACGGCAACGAGGCCGGCCAGGCCCTCGGCCTGTACCGTCGCTCGGCCGAGGTCGCCGAGTTGCGCATGAAGCTGAAGGAGGACGAGAAGCGCGCGATCTACAGCTTCGATGGAATCGATGGGGCGCTGCAGTTCGAGCGCCGCGAAACCCGCCTGTTCGATCCGCGCACGCGCCCCTGGTACGCCGACGGCAGGAAGGCAGCCGGCCATACGTGGACCTCGGTGTATATCGACTTCGGCAGCCGCCAGCTCGTCGCCACTCGCGCACGCCAGGTGCGCTCGGCCAGCGGCGCCTTCGAGGGGGTCGTCGCCACCGACGTCTCCCTGCGCGCGCTCAACGAGTTCGTCGGACGGCTGGAGGTATCGCGCAACGGCGTCGCCTTCATCATCGAGCCCGACGGCAACCTGATCGCCTCGTCCGCGAGCCCCAACGTCGTCACCCTGGCCGACGGCAGCAGCGGCCGGCTCAATGCCGCGAGCAGCGAGCATCCGCTGGTCAAGGCCGCCTATGCAACCGTGCGCGACCAGCTCGCCCTGCGAGATAACACGCAACAGCCCCAGCCCTTCAGCTTCGATAACGAAAACGGCCACCTCGTGCAAGCGGCCTTCGATCGCATCCGCGACGACGCCGGGCTGGACTGGGTGATGGTGGTGGCGATGCCCGCCAGCGACTTCCTCGGCAACGTCACCGAGAACGTGACCCGCAGCATCGTCCTCGCCGGACTCGCGGTGCTCATCGTGATCGTGATCGGCCTGAGCATTCTCGGCTGGGTCTCGCGCGACCTGCGCCGGCTCTCGGAGGTCGCGCGTCGCGTCGGTCATGGCGAGCTCGATGCACCGGTGGGCATCCACCGCCAGGATGAGATTGGCGAGCTCGCACGCAGCTTCGAGGCCATGCAGCAGCACCTGCGCACCGACAAGCTCACCGGCTTGGCCAATCGCGACGCCCTGCTGCAACTGTTGCGCCGGCGCATCGAGCGCGCCCGCGAGGACAGGCGCTCGCCGCCGCTGGCGGTGCTGTTCATCGACCTCAACCGCTTCAAGCAGATCAACGACCGCTACGGCCACGACGCCGGCGACCTCGCCCTGCAGGAGATCGCCGAGCGCCTGCGCGCCAGCGTGCGCGCCGAAGACACCGTCGCGCGCTATGCCGGTGACGAGTTCGTCATCCTCGTCGATCGGCTCGCCGATCGCGCGGCGCTCGAGCAGATCCGGCGCAACATCGACGCCGTGCTGCGCCGGCCGCTCGATACGGTGGCGCCGGACGACGGCATCGCCTGCGCCGGCGGCGCCATCGGCGCCGCGCTCTACCCGGACGACGGTGAGGACGCCGACGCCCTGCTCAAGCACGCCGACCGCTCGATGTATCAGTACAAGTTCGGCCACCCCGGGGCCGACACCCGCTGACCCTGCCGCCAGTTGTCCCCAAGCCTCGTGCATAGGGGGCGGGAGAAGCTGTGGATAAGGGGGTCAAGTCAATGATGCGAAAGGAAGTCGAACGACTGACTCAAACTTGGGCACGGGGCTCGGGTCCCGCGTTCAGGCCGATGAAAGGCTCGCTCGTCTCGGCCATTTCAGCCAGGTCCTGGTCAACCCGAGCCCCATCGGTGGCCCGGGGAACGAAGCTATGGACAGGGTACGGACGACTTCCTGCCACGGCGCGGCAGCTCGGCCCGGCCTGAGAGTCTTCGCACCGATCGTGGCCACGGCCAGATCTACGAGCCGAGCCGCGGACGACAGGCCTCGTCGGCTCCATCAGCATGCTGTTAGGGTACGTCCCGTACCCGCAGATACACCGGAAAACGCGGCAGGCCCGAGGCCGTGAGCTCGCGATAGCGATACGTGACCTCGGCACCGAGCGGCGGTGGATGCTCGCGTTCGGCGTCGGAGAAGCCGGTGCCGAGGCGAAAGCGGCGACCGTCGGCGGCCTCGACCTCGAGGGCGCCCAGCCTGCCGCGGTGCCGGCCCCGGCCGGCGACGTGGGCGACGAC
>JBFGUQ010000269.1:0-4394 GCA_041565515.1 Rhodocyclaceae bacterium
CGGTGCTGCGCGACCTGGTGGCGAAAATGGGCGAGTCCTGCAACCTCACCGTGCCCGATGCGGGCCGGGTGCTCTACGTGGAACGAGTGGAGACGACCGAGCCGCTGCGCATGCACCTGCAGCCGGGCACCTTCGTGCCCGTGCATTGCACGGCCAGCGGAAAGCTTTTCCTGTCGTCGCTGTCGCTGCTGGAGCGGAATCGATTGCTCGACAAGCTGACGCTCAGCCGCTACTCGCCACACACCATCGTCGACCGCCCGGCGCTGGATGCGGAACTGGCGCGCAACGCCAAGCTCGGGCTGGGCATCGACAACGAGGAGTTCGTGCGCGGCATGATTGCGGTCGCCGTGCCGGTGCTGGGCAAGGACAACAAGGTGGTGGCGGCCATCGCCTGCCATGGACCGACGGCGCGCCTGTCGCTGGACGACCTGATGCAAAAGGTGCCGCATCTGCGCGCAGCGGCGAAGACGATGCGCGAGGTGCTGTTCCCGGACGCATCGGCATGAAGCCTGTCGGCTGCCCGCTGGCGGTTCGGACCGCCGCGCACTTGGCCAGCCTGAAACCGCCAATGCCCGCCGCTCGCGTACGTGCGTGCGTGCGTGCGTGAATAGGGCCTTACTGCCACGGCGACGCAGCGGCCCAATCGTGGAACTCGGCGGCGGGAATCGGTGAGGCGATGGTATAGCCCTGCGCCACGTCGCAGCCGAGCCCATGCAACAGCGCCCACGTCGCCTCGTCCTCGACGCCTTCGGCGACGACATGGAGCTTGAGGTGGTGGGCGAGGTCGATCGCCGATCGCACGATCACGCCCGAATCCTCGCTGACGGTCATCTTGCTGACGAAGGACTGATCGATCTTGATCGAGTCGATCGGCAGCCTTTGCAGGTAAGACAGCGAAGAATAGCCGGTACCGAAATCGTCGATGAACAACTCGACACCGAGGTCCTTGAGCTGCTCCAGGGTACGCAGGGCGCCGGTCGGATCTTCCATCAGCGAGCTTTCGGTGAGCTCGAACTGGATCCACTCCGGACGGGCGCCCCAGGTGGCGAATGCGTCGCCGATCCGTTCCACCAGCTTCGGATCCTGCAGGTCGAGGGCGCACAGGTTCACCGCCAGCGGATTGTGGAAGCCCGCCTCGTGCCAGGCGTAGCTTTGCCGCAGGGCCGCGTCGAGCACCCAATAGGTGAGCGAGGTGATCAAGCCAGTACGTTCGGCGAGCTTGATGAATTCCCCCGGCTGCACCATGCCGAATTCGCTGTGCGGCCAGCGCACCAGGGCCTCGGCGCCGCACAGCTTGCGCGAGCGCATGTCGACCTTGGGCTGGCAATACAGGAGCAGGTCGTTGCATTCGATCGCACTGCGCAAGTCGCACATCAGGGCGAGACGGCGGGTCTGCTCTTCTTCCAGCCCGGCCGCGTACACGGCGTAGAGGGCACTCTTGCGCCGCGCCTCGACCAGCGCCACGTTGGCGCGACGGATGAGCGCGTCGGGATCGTTGCCATGCCCCGGGAAGAGGGTGATGCCGATGATCGGACGGACGGCGAACACCAGCCCCGACAGCTCGATCGGCGGGCTCAAGACGGTCAGCGCCTTGTCGGCGAGCTGCCTCGCCTCCTCGGCGCCCGCGCCGGCAAGGAGGATGGCGAACGCCGCATCGCCGACCCGCGCCACGGCCTCGTCCGACGCGGAGGTCACGTCGCACAGGCGCGTCGCCACCTGCTGCAGCAACGCATCGCCCTCGGCATAGCCCAGCGTTTCATTCACGTCGCGGAAATGGCGGATCTCCAGCACCAGCAGCGCGAGCGTCCGGTTGCTTTCCCTGGCGGCGGCGATGGCTCGTGCGAGCCGTTCGCGCAGATGTGTGCGATTGGGCAGCCCGGTGAGCGGGTCGTAGTAGGCCATCCGCCGCACCGCCTGCTCGGCCGCCCTCGCCCTTTCCCGAGTCCGCAGCGTGGCCAGGCCATGGGCCAGGTCCTCGGCGGCGTCCTCGAGCAAGCGCAGTTCCTCGTCATCGAAGGCGTCGGGCTCCGGGGCGGCGATCGTGATCGCGCCGAAGATCTCGCCCTCGACGCGCAATGGCACCGACACCAGGGACGCAAAGCCGCGCTCGAGCGCCGCATCGCGCCATATCGCGACCCTGGGGTCGGTCAGGATGTTGCGGATGGCACAGGACTTGCCGCTGCGTATCGCAGTGCCGGTGGCACCACGGCCGCGCTCGGTGTCCGCCCAGGTGAGCTGCAACGACTCGACGTAGCCCTCGTCGAGTCCGGACTGGGCGAGCGGCACGACGGTCCGGGCGTCGTCGTGCTCGGCCCGGCTCACCCAGGCGAGGCGATAGCCGCCCTCGTCGACGACGATGCGGCAGATCTCGTCGAGCAGGCCTTGCTCGTGTTCGGCGCGCAAGAGGGCGCGGTTGCACGCCCCCAAGGTCTTGAGGGCGCGCGTGAGGCGGCGAACCTCGTCGGCATTGTCAGGCGGGCGATGGCGGGATTTCGGCACGGCGGGGACCTCCCGGGATCTTCATTGTAGATCCTGCATATCCGCGCGGTAGCTTCGACCCCGCTCACCGCCACGGAGCCGGCGCGACTACAACATCTGGAAAGCCAGCACGGCGACGATGGTCGGCGGCAACGCGGTCACCAGCAGGCCCAGCGGATTGATCGCCTCGTCGTCGAAATTGCCGCGCAGGATCGCAAACCCGGCCGGGTTCGGTGCATTGGCGATCACGGTCAGCCCGCCGCCGGTGACCGCGCCCGCCACCAGCGAATACTTGAACGCGGCGTCGGTGCCGTCGACCAGCGAGCCGAGGTAGGTCAGCGCCGCATTGTCGGTCACGGCGGTGAGCGCGGTTGCGCCGAAGAACAGCGTCACCGTATCCATGCCGGCGAGCAGGTCCTGCAGCCACCACTGCTGCTGCGAGCCGAGCGTGACCAGGCCGGCGAGGAAGAAGCCGACCAGCAGCCCCTCGCGCAGGATCAGGCGATCATGGTGCTGCTTGTAGCCTTCCGCGACGCCGAGGAAGAGCAGGAACAGGCCGATGAAGACGACCGGATGGTGGGCGAAGACGACGATGCCGACGAGGAAGAGCACGTGCACCACGATCAGCGCCGCCGGTACGCTGCACTTGCCGGCATCCGCCCTCATGTCCAGTTGCCTCAGCTCGCTCTTGAACAGCCAGGTCGCCACGCCGGCGTTGATCAGCACCGCAATCGCTGCCTTCCAGCCGAAGTGGCCGAGCATGAACCACAGGTCCCAGTTCCACTTCGCCGCCACCATGAGCACCGGCGGCGCGGCGAAGTTGCTGAGCGTGCCGCCGATCGAAATATTCACGAACAGCGTCCCCAGGGTGATGTACTTGAGCCGCCTTGAGATGCCTTTCGAATAGAAGTTGTCGCGCAGCATCAGCGCTGCCACCGTCATTGCCGCCGGTTCGGTGATGAACGAGCCGAGCAGGGGCACCGCCGCGAGGCAGATGAAATAGAACGCCACGCTGTCGGCGAAGGGCAGGTAGCGCGCCAGGGCATGGGCGCCGGCCTTGCACAGCTCGAGGACCGGGCGGCTCGCCGCCACCACCATGATGACGAAGACGAAGGCCGGCTCGGTGAAGTTCAGCCCCTCGAGATAGGCGATCGTGCCGCCGGCGCCGCCGGTACCACTCACGAATGCCATGAACGCGAGCAGTACGAAGGCCCAGAAGCCGAACACGACCTCGACCTCACCGAGCAGGTGCCATATGCCGGCATGCACCGGCTGGCGGTGAGCGAGCACCTCGAAGTACTTCGTCATGAAGGTATGGACGACGGCAATCGCGAACAGCGCGCTGCCGACGATCTGGATCGCCGAGGGGGTCATTGTCTGAGGTCTCCTTGTTCTTTTTCGGCGCCACGGGCCGCCGAGAGGCTGGCCGTGGCTGCATTGCCCGCACCGCCCTGCCGGCACCGAGGTGGCGGGTGGGAAGTGGTCAGGCCAGGGCCGAAACCATCAGGCTGAGTCCGAGCAGGATCAGCACGCTGAAGGCGATGCGGCGCATCGTCGTCGGCTGGAATGGCGGCGGATGGCGCCGTCCGGCCACGGTGGCGAGCGCGACCGCAACGACTGCAAAGGCCGTCAGCAACCAGACCTCGGCGGTGAGCCCGCCCTGGGTGGCAACCACGATCGCGCGCGACACGGAGGTGCAGGTGAATACCAGAATCAGCATGCAGCGCACGGCTGCCAGGTCCATCGGCTGACGGTAGAAGTGGAAGATCGCCGGCGGCCCGGCCATGCCGAACAGGCCGCTGAGCAGGCCGGAAAATAGGCCGGTGGCAAAGAAACTGCGGTCGGGCGAGCGCTCGGGCAGTTGCGTTGGGCGCAGGGCGAAGACGACGCCGCTGTAGGTGATCGCCACGCCGAGC
>JBFGUQ010000270.1:0-4381 GCA_041565515.1 Rhodocyclaceae bacterium
GCCGATCACCTTGTCCTGCTCCTCGCCGCGCGCGGTGAGCATGATGATCGGTATCGAGCGCGTGCGCTCGTCGGCGCGCAGACGGCGGGCGAACTCGATGCCCGACGCCCCCGGCAGCATCCAGTCGAGCAACACCAGGTCGGGCAAAGCCTCGCGCACGATGCGCTGCGCCACTTCGGCGTTGGACGCACGCAGGACGTGGTGACCGGCGCGGGCAAGGTTGGCGGCGATCAGTTCCTGGATGGCCGGTTCGTCCTCGACGAGCAGAATGTTGGCTGGCATGCTGGGACTCCATTGATTCGCCCCCAGTGTATTGCAGCCGTTTGAACTTTTGATGACAAGTCATCGGGATGAAACGGCGAGCCGTCGACCGCGACCCCGAACCAAGGCCCCGGAACCGCCTCCCGGGGATTCGGGTATGATTGTCGCCCCGACCCCGAGGCTGCAGCCATGGCTGGACTGGACGAGACGACCCCGCTTCCCACCGAGATAAATGTTCACCGCAAGTCGCGAGTGCTCGAGATCGCCTTCGACGACGACAGCCGTTTCGAGCTGCCGTTCGAGTTCCTGCGCGTCTACTCGCCGTCGGCAGAGGTTCGCGGCCATGGCCCCGGGCAGGAGACCCTGCAGCAGGGCAAGCGCGACGTCGACATCCTGAGCCTGGAGCCAGTGGGCAACTACGCGGTCAAGCCCACGTTCTCGGATGGTCACGAGAGCGGCCTGTATTCCTGGGACTACCTGTACACGCTCGGTCGCGACCGCGACAGCATGTGGGCGGCCTACCTCGAACGCCTCGAGCGCGAGGGTGGCACCCGCGACCCCTCGGCCGTCCCGCCGCCCGCGCCGAAGGGCGGTTGCGGGCACCATCACTGAGCCGATCATGAGCGACAAGACGACCGACTTCGGTTTCCAGACCGTAGCCGAGGAAGCCAAGCAGAAGAAGGTTGCCGAGGTGTTTTCCTCGGTGGCACAGAAATACGACGTGATGAACGACCTCATGTCCTTCGGCCTGCACCGGCTGTGGAAGGCGTTCACCATCCAGGTCTCGGGCGTGCGCGAGGGCGACCGCGTGCTCGACGTCGCCGGCGGCACGGCGGACCTCTCGCTCGCTTTCGCCCGCAAGGTCGGCAACAAGGGGCAGGTCTGGCTCACCGATATCAACCACGCCATGCTGACGCGCGGACGCGACCGCCTGATCGATCACGGCTACGCTTTGCCCGTGGCGCAGTGCGACGCCGAGAGACTGCCGTTCCCCGATGACTGGTTCGATTGCGTCACGGTGGCCTTCGGGCTGCGCAACATGACCCACAAGGATGCCGCGATCGCCGAGATGCGGCGCGTGCTGCGCCCCGGCGGCCGCCTGCTGGTGCTGGAATTCTCACAGGTGTGGAAGCCGCTGGTGCCGCTCTACGACCTGTACTCGTTCAAGCTGCTGCCGTGGATGGGTGCAAAGGTCGCGAACGATGCCGACAGCTACCGTTACCTCGCCGAATCCATCCGCATGCACCCCGGGCAGGAGGAATTGAAGGCCATGATGGAACGAGCTGGCCTCGCCCGGGTCGACTACTTCAACCTCAGCGCGGGGGTCGTTGCCCTGCACCGCGGGTACAAGACTTAAGTACAAAACTACAAGATCAAGTACATTTCAAGCACACATCCGTCACGGAGATCTTCTGTCGATGAAACACCTCTTCTTCACCTTCCTCGTAGCCGTCCTGACGCTCGGCATCGGCATGCCCGAAGCCGAAGCCAAGCGTCTGGGTGGTGGTAGCAGTTTCGGCATGCAGCGCAAGGCGACGCCCCAGGCGGCACCGACCCAGCCGGCCGCCACGCAACAGGCCCCGCGCGCGGGCGCCGCAGGGGCTGCCGCTCCCAAGCGCAACTGGCTCGGGCCGATCGCCGGCCTGGCCGCGGGCCTGGGGCTTGCAGCGCTGTTCTCGCACCTCGGCCTCGGCGAGGAGCTTGCCTCGTTCGTAATGCTCGCCCTGCTCGTGTTCGGCGGCTTCATGCTGTTCCGGATGCTGTTCCGCCGCGGCAGCACGCCCGCCCGCGACGGCCAGGGGCTTCAGTACGCCGGCGCAGGCCCGACCGGCGCAGGCTCGGTGCCGCCGCAGCAAGCACAGGCACCGCTTCCAGGTTCCTCGGCTGCGCCCTCTTCCTTGAGCGCGGCGGTCGCGTCCGGCTTCGATGCCGAGGGCTTCGCCCGCCAGGCGAAGGTGAACTTCATCCGCCTGCAGGCCGCCAACGACACCGGCAACCTCGACGACATCCGCGAATTCACCACGCCGGAGATGTTCGCCGAGATCCGCATGCAGCTCACCGAGCGCGGCGCAGTCGAGCAACGCACGGACGTCGTCGAACTCAACGCCGACGTGGTGGAGGTCGCCGAAGAGGACAAGCGCTACATCGTCAGCGTCCGCTTCACCGGCCTGCTGCGCGAGGAAGCCGACGCCGCCCCGGCGTCGTTCGATGAAATCTGGCACTTGACCAAGCCGATCGACGGCAGCGGCGGCTGGCTCGTTGCCGGCATCCAGCAGACCGCCTGAGGCGCCCGAGCCGGAACGGGGCACCCCGTTCCGGCCCTGCCCATGATCGCCAGCGTCTTTCTCACCGCCACCAATCACCTGCTCGCCCAGTCCGGCTGGGCGCGGGCGCGCCTCTCACCCCACGCCGGCGGCACCGCCCGCCTCGAGCTCGCCCCGCTGACCTCGATCGATTTCTCGGTGTCGGCCGACGGCCACCTCGCCGAGTGGGTCGGTGAGGACGAACCCGACGTTGTGCTGCGCATGCCGGTCGCGGACATGCCCCGACTTCTGGTCGACGGCCTGGAGTCGGCGATGCGTCTGGTGCGCATCGAGGGCAATGCCGACTTCGCCGAAGCCCTCGGCTTCGTCTTCCGCCATCTGCGCTGGGACGTGGAGGAAGACCTGTCCCGCGTACTTGGCGACATCGCCGCACATCGCATCGTAGACACCGGACGCCGGATCGGCGCCGAAGGCAGGCGTTCGATCGAGCGCGCCGGGGGGAACGTCGTGGAGTACCTCACCGAGGAGCGGCCGCTCCTGGTCCCGCGCACTGCCCTGCCGGCGCTCGCGCAGGAGGTGGCGGCGCTGCGGGATGCGGTCGGCCGCCTCGACAAGCGCATCGGACGGCTCGAGCGGGAAGCCTAGTCGAGCGATGCTCCAGGGCCTTTGTTAGGCCGACGCGCAGCAGCACCAAGAAAAAAAGCAGTCCTGTCGGACTGCTTCTTCCTTTGTTGCCCGATCCATTGGGCGGCGGCCGGCGATCAGTGACCGCGCTTGCGCAGCTTCTGGATTGCAGCGAGCTGTGCCACCGCTTCCATCAATTCGGCTTGCGCCTTGGCGTAGTCGATCTTGGCGCTCTGGCTGGCCAGCGCTTCTTCCGCCTTCTTCTTGGCATCGAGCGCCTTGGCTTCGTCCAGGTCCTTGCCGCGGATCGCGGTGTCGGCCAGAACCGTCACCAGACCCGGCTGAACTTCCAGCATGCCACCCGCGACGAAAACCAGTTCTTCCTCCGTCTGGTTCGGAACCTTGACCCTCACCGCGCCGGGCTTGATCCGGGTCATCAGCGGCATGTGGCCCGGCATGATGCCGAGTTCACCGGCCTCGCCGGGCAGGACGACGAACTCGGCCAGCCCGGAAAAGATCTGCTCTTCCGCGCTGACGATGTCGACATGTACCGTCATAGCCATACTGTTTCCTCATCAAAACCGCGCGGCACCTGGGCGCCGCGCGGGCAGCCCGATTACTGGAGCTTCTTCGCCTTTTCCATGGCCTCTTCGATGTTGCCGACCATGTAGAAAGCCTGTTCGGGCATGTGGTCGCACTCGCCTTCCACGATCATCTTGAAGCCGGAGATCGTGTCCTTGAGCGAGACGTACTTGCCGGGCGAACCGGTAAACACTTCCGCGACGTGGAAGGGCTGCGACAGGAAGCGCTGGATCTTGCGCGCGCGGGCAACCGCGAGCTTGTCCTCGGGCGACAGTTCGTCCATGCCCAGAATCGCGATGATGTCGCGCAGTTCCTTGTACTTCTGCAAGGTCTGCTGCACCTGGCGGGCCACGTTGTAGTGCTCTTCGCCCACGACCAGCGGATCGAGCTGGCGCGAAGTGGAGTCGAGCGGATCGACCGCCGGGTAGATGCCAAGCGACGCGATGTCGCGCGAGAGCACCACCGTAGCGTCGAGGTGGCCGAAGGTGGTGGCCGGCGACGGGTCGGTCAGGTCGTCCGCGGGCACGTACACGGCCTGGATCGAGGTGATCGAGCCGGTCTTGGTGGAGGTGATGCGCTCCTGCAGCACGCCCATTTCCTCGGCCAGGGTCGGCTGGTAACCCACGGCGGAAGGCATTCGGCCGAGCAGC
>JBFGUQ010000271.1:0-4286 GCA_041565515.1 Rhodocyclaceae bacterium
CGAACTGTTCATCGACGATTTCGGCACCGGCTACTCCTCGCTCGCCTACCTTCAGAAGCTGCCGGTGGATGCGATCAAGATCGACCAGTCCTTCGTACGCGACATGCTTGCCGATGCCGATTCGGCGGTGATCGTGCGCTCGACCATAGACCTCGCTCATGACCTCGACCTCGAGGTGGTGGCCGAGGGTGTCGAAGACCGTGCCAGCTGGGACCATCTGGCGGCCGAGGGTTGCGACGTCGCCCAGGGTTTCGTCGTCAGCGAGCCGATCCCGGCCGAGGGCTTCGACAAGTGGCGGGCCGCCGATTCGTTTGCCGCACGCATGGCCTGAGCGGGCGGACGTACCGCCATGGCGACGACGCGTTTGAGTCATGTGATCGGTTTCGACGACGCGCCCTTCGACCCCTCCCATCGCGGCGACGTGCTCGTCGTCGGCGCGGTCTTTGCCGGTGCGCGCTTCGACGGGGTGCTCTCGGGCAAGCTGCGGCGCGACGGTGCCAATGCGACCAGGGTCCTGGCAGAACTGGTGCGCGGATCGCGTTTCTATCCGCAGATCCACGCGGTGCTCCTGCAGGGCATCGGCTTCGCCGGCTTCAACGTCGTCGATCTGGCGCAACTGCACGCGAGCGTCGCGCGGCCCGTCATCGTCGTGTCGCGCCGACGGCCGGACCTGGGCGCAATCCGCCGGGCGTTGCTCGGGCACGTGCGCGGTGGTGCGCGCAAGTGGCGGCTGATCGAGGGTGCCGGGCCGATGGAAGCGCTGGGTGAGCTTCATGTGCAGCGCGTCGGCCTCGACCTCGAGCGGACAGCTGCGCTGCTCGCCACCCTGCGCGTCAACAGCATCCTGCCGGAGCCGCTGCGCGTTGCCCACATGATCGCCGCCGGCGTGACGCGGGGCGAGAGTGGCAGCCGCCCCTAGCGCCGGCCCCCTGCCCGCAGCGCGGCGCGTGTGTCAGCGCTGCGCCTGCCACAGTCCCACCGACACGTAGCGTTCCCCGGTGTCGGACAGCACGGTGACGATGCAGCGCGGCCGGCGGCGCGCCGCGATGCCGAGGGCGACGTGGACGAAGGCGCCGGAGGAAGGGCCGACGAAGAGGCCGAGCCGGGCCAGACGACGGCACATCGCCGCGGCCTCGTCGAGGCTGACGCCGACACGCTCGTCGATCAGGCTCTCGTCGAGCAGGGCGGGGACGATGTCGCCGGCATGCCCGAGCGGCTTCAGTCCCTCGATGCCGGGGAAGGTCTCGGGAATCGCGGCGACGATCCTGAGCGTCGCGCAGGCCTCGCGCAGGCGGCGACCGGCGCCGGTCAGCGTGCCACCGGTGCCGACCCCGGCGACCAGGCAATCGGGCGCCATGCCGCAACGCGCGGCGACATCGGCGAGCAGTTCCGCCGCGGTGCCCTCGTAGTGGGCACGCCAGTTGTCCGGATTGGCATACTGGTCGCACAGCCAGTAGCGCTCGGGCTGCGCATCGGCGAGCCGGTGCGCCTCGCGCAGGGCGTGGTCGTAGCCCTCGATCGGATCCGTCAGGATCAATTCGGCGCCGTGGGCGCGGATGCGCTCGAGGCGCTCGGTGCTGGCATTGCCGGGCACGACGATGCTCACCGGGATGCCCAGCGCGGCGCCGAGTTGCGCGTAGGAGATGCCGGCATTGCCGGACGAGGAGTCGAGCAGCCGCCGGCCCGCGGCGAAGCGGCCCGCGTCGAGCGCGCGTGTCAGCATCCGCGCCACCGGGCGATCCTTGATCGAACCGCCCGGGTTGACGCTCTCGAGCTTGGCGAAAAGCCGGGTCTGGGGCGCCACTTCGGCGACGAAGGGGATCTCCACCAGCGGGGTGGCGCCGATCGCGTCGAGCAGTGCCTGCGCGTTGGTGCAGCGGTTCGGCGAGGAGGAGGGCGGCGGCGCTTGCATCGCGTGCGGCAACCTCAGCCTGCGCTCGAGCAGAAGCGTTCGTAGTCGATGTAGCCCGGGAAGCGCTTGTCGTCGCCGCACCAGGCGCAGTGCGGATCGCGCTCGACCCGATAGTCGGTGAAGCGCGCCGAGAGCGCGTCGTAGGCGAGCAGGCGGCCGACCAGGGGGGTGCCGATGCCGAGCAGGATCTTCAGCGCCTCGACCGCCTCGAGCAGGCCGACCACGCCCGGCAGCACGCCGAGCACGCCCGCCTCTGCGCAGGAGGGGGCGAATTCGGCCGGAGGGGGTTCGGGGAACAGGCAGCGGTAGCATGGCCCGCGTCGCTCCGGGCAGCCTGGCCAGAACACCGTCACCTGCCCCTCGAAACGATAGACCGAACCGTGCACGCAGGGCAGGCCGAGCTTCACGCAAGCATCGTTCACCAGGTAGCGGGTGGGGAAATTGTCCGAACCGTCGACCACCAGGTCGTAGCCTTGCAGGATGTCCTCGATGTTGTCGCTGCCGAGGCGGGCCTCGAAGGTGTTGATCGTGACGTCCGGATTCAGGCCCTCGAGCGTCTTGCGCGCAGAGGCGACCTTGGGGGTGCCGACGCTGGCATCGGTATGCAGGATCTGGCGTTGCAGATTGCTGCGGTCGACGACATCGTCGTCGACGAGGCCGAGCGTGCCGACACCTGCGGCGGCCAGGTAGAACGCCGCCGGCGAGCCGAGCCCGCCCGCGCCGACCAGAAGGACGCGCGATTCGAGCAGCCGCAACTGGCCCGCCTCGCCGACCTCGGGCATCAGCAGGTGACGCGAGTAACGCGCGCGCGCGGCCTGGTCGAGCTGCGCCGGCACCTCGAAGGGCAGGCCTTCCGCCTTCCAGCGTCCGAAGCCGCCCGCGATCGACTTGACCCGGCGGTAGCCGAGGCCTTGCAGGGCTTCCGCCGCGAACAGCGAACGCACGCCGCCCGCGCACATCGTCACTACCGGGCGGTCGAAATCGGGCACCGCGTCCTCGACGCGCAGTTCCAGAAAGCCGCGCCCGAGGCGCAACGCGCCCACCGGACTGCCGGCCGCGATCTCGTCGGCCTCACGCACGTCGATCAGGGCCGCGCCCTGCGCCTGCATCGCAAGCGCCTCGCGCGGCGCCACCTCGCCAATGCTGGCCTTCAGCTCAGCCAGCCGTCGATCCTTCGCACTCATCGCTGCCTCCCGCCACCGCGGGAACGATGGCGATCACATCGCCGGTCTGCAGGCGCGTGCCCACGCCATCGAGCTGACGCAGGTTGCGCTCGCCGACGAAGAGATTGACGAACTGGCGCGGTTCGCCGTCGGGCCCGAGTACGCGCTCGAGCACGCCCTCGTGCGCCGCGCCGAGGGCGGCAAGCGCTTCGGCCACCGTGTCGCCGGCGCACTCGACCTCGTCACGCCCGCCGGTGTAACCGCGCAATGGTGTCGGGATGCGGATCGTGACCGTCGTCATGACTGGATATCCTCCTGCTCGAAGGCGGTGTCGGCCAGGCGCCAGGATGTCAGTTCGGAAACACCGGCCTGTCCGACCGCCAGGATCACGTAGGACCACTGCGGCCACGCTGCCGCGAGGTCGGTCGAGGAGGGCCTTGCCGGGTGATCCGGGTGCGTATGCCAGACGCCGACGAGCTCCAGGTGACGGTGCCTCGCGTCGCGATCCGCCGCGAGGAAGTCCTGTGGATCGATCTCGTAGCGGTCGTGGGCGCGCTCGGTGCGCAGGTTGCGGGCCTGGCGGACGTCCACCACGGCGTTGCAGGCGCCGACGCTGCGACCGATCAACAGCCCGCAGGCCTCGTGCGGATAGGAGTCGCGCGCCCAGGCTTCGAGGCGGGCACGCAAGGCTTCCGGGATACGCAGGATTTTCGGCACCGTGGCGTTCTCCTCGCTACAAAGCATTTGAACCGCAGCAGGGACACTGGTTCATTCGCCGGCCGGGGCTGGCGCGGCGATCAGGCGCTCTGTGGCAGGTCCCAGGCGCGGGCGACGATCTCGAACGAGCGCAGGCGCGAGGCATGATCGAAGATCTGCGCCGTCAGCATCAGTTCGTCGGCGCCGGTGTCCCCGGCCAGCTTCTGCAGCCCCTCGCGCACCGCGTCGCCGTCGCCTACCGCCGAGCACGCCAGTGATTCGGCGACATGGGCGAGCTCGGCGGCAGACCAGTCGCTGTCGACGAAGGGCGCGGGCGGTTCGAGCGGCCCGCGGATGCCGCGTGCGATCTTTGCGAAACGGCTGCGCAGGGAGCTGAACTGGTGGACCGCTTCCCGCTCCGAGTCGGCGGCGATGGCGTTCGCGCCGACGATCACATAGGGTTTGCCGAGCGCGGCCGAAGGCTCGAAGCGGCTGCGATAGAGCTCGATCGCGCG
>JBFGUQ010000272.1:0-4261 GCA_041565515.1 Rhodocyclaceae bacterium
CGCGGCCTCGGCGCCGACGACCTGTTTCCTGCGGTCACCCTCGCGATCTCAAAGAAGCCCGGCGCCCACGACCACGGCGACGGCGCGGCGCAACGTACGCAGGATCGAATCACGCGCGGGCTCGACGGCCTGTTCCGGCGCGTGATGAAGCCGATGCTCGACGAAGCGCGTGGCCGTCGCAACCGCTTCCTGCTCTGGCTCGGCATCGTCGCCCTTATCGTCGCCTCGGTCGCGCTGCCGGTGCTGCAACTGGTGGTGATGAAGATGCTGCCCTTCGACAACAAGAGCGAGTTCCAGGTGGTGCTCGACATGCCGGTTGGCACGCCGGTGGAAGAGACCTCGCGGGTACTGACCGAGATCGGCGCGCGCCTCTCGGCGGTGCCCGAGGTGACGGACTGGCAGGCCTACGCCGGTACCGCGGCGCCGATCAACTTCAACGGCCTCGTGCGCCAGTACTACCTGCGCAGCGCGCCGGAGCAGGGCGACATCCAGGTGAACCTGGTCGACAAGAAGGCGCGCACCCGCAAGAGCCACGAGATCGCCGTGTCCGTGCGGGATGCGGTCGCCGAAATCGCCCGCCGCAGCGGCGGCAACGCCAAGGTCGTGGAAGTGCCGCCCGGCCCCCCGGTGTTGTCGCCCATCGTGGCCGAGATCTACGGGCCGGATCAGGCGGGCCAGAAGGCGGTCGCCGGCCGCGTGCGCGCCGCGTTCGAGGCGACTGCCGACATCGTCGGCGTGGACGACAGCGTCGACGAGGTCGCGCCGAAACTGCTGCTTCGGGTAGACCAGGCCAAGGCCGCACGCATGGGCGTGGCCCAGGCCGACATCGTGCAAGTCGTGCGCCTCGGCCTGTCGGGCGAGGACGTCACGCCGGTGCACGGCGGCGACAACAAGTACGAAATTCCGGTGCGCATCCAGTTGCCGGCGACGCGCCAGTCCGAGGTCGGCAGCTTGCTGGCGATGCAGGTGCGGGCGCGCGACGGCAGGCTCATTCCCATCTCCGAACTCGTGCAGGTGCGCGAGACGGAACGCGAGCAGGTGCTGTATCGCAAGGATCTGCTGCCGGTGGTTTATGTGACCGGCGACATGGGCGGCAGGCTCGACTCGCCCTTGTACGGCATGTTCGACATCCGCTCCCGAGTTCGCGACATGGCGCTGGGCGGTGGCCCCGGCCTTGCCGGAACGCTGGGCGAATGGTTCATCCGCGCGCCCGCCGACCCGTACGCGGGCTATCAGCTGAAATGGGATGGCGAATGGCAGATCACGTACGAAACCTTCCGCGACATGGGCGCCGCCTACGGCGTCGGGCTGATCCTGATCTACCTGCTGGTGGTGGCGCAGTTCCGCAGCTACCTCGTGCCGCTGATCATCATGGCGCCGATACCGCTCACCCTGATCGGCGTGATGCCGGGCCATGCGCTGCTGGGCGCGCAATTCACCGCGACCTCGATGATCGGCATGATCGCGCTCGCCGGCATCATCGTGCGCAACTCGATCCTGCTGGTGGATTTCGTCAATCAGCAGCTCGGGGAGGGCGTCGCCTTCGACGAGGCGGTGATCCGTGCCGCCGCGGTGCGCGCCAAGCCGATCGGGCTCACCGCGGCGGCGGCGATGATCGGGGCGATCTTCATCCTCGACGATCCCATCTTCAACGGCCTCGCCATCAGCCTGATCTTCGGCATCTTCGTCTCCACCGTGCTCACCCTGGTGGTGATTCCGGTGCTGTATTACGCGGCCATGCGTGGCCGCCTCGCGCAACTTCAGACCCCACAGGAGCAAGCAGCATGACCACCAACCAGTATGTCCGCGCGTTCGCCGGCGCCTTCGTGCTGATCTCGCTGGCGCTCGGCGTCGAGGCCTCGCCCGTGTTCATCAGCAAGCACTTCCTGTGGTTCACCGCCTTCGTCGGCGCCAACCTGTTCCAGAGTGCCTTTAGCGGGCTGTGTCCGCTGGAAAACATCCTGCGCAGGCTCGGGGTCAGGGGCGGCTCGGCGAGCTGCGGCTGAGCCGCGCGGCTGCGGGGCGGGACGTTCAGGCGGGCGGTCGGCGGACCATCATCCAGCCGGCGAACACGATCACCGCGGCGAAGCAAAGCAGCGACCAGTTCGCGATCGACAGCCCGAGGAAGGTCCAGTCGATCGCCGAGCAGTCGCCCGCGCCGCGGAAGATCATCGGCAGCGACTGGGCGAGCGGAAAACTCTCGAGCATGAACTCCAGGCCCGGCCCGCATTCGGGAAACGCCGGCGGGTTGAGCTGCATCCAGCTCTGGCGCGCGGCGATGCCGGCGCCGGTGAGTGCGCTCAGGCCGATCAGCGCGGCATAGACGGTGCTGCCCGCGCGGCCCGGTCCGTGCAGCCCGGCGACGAGCGCGAGCACGGCCACGAGGACGAAGGCATAGCGCTGCATGATGCACATCGGGCAGGGTTCCAGGCCGACGACGTGCTGCAGGTAGAGGCCGAAGCCGAGCAGGCCGGCGCAGATGGCGAAGAGCCCCAGGTAGAGGGTGCGGGCCGGCAGGCGGCGGATGCTTTGGTAGAGGGTCATTGCATGGAACGCAGACAAAGAGTGCAATTCTAGGCGCTTCTGGGAGGCCAAGCGTTCGTGATCGTGACGCGACGAAAGTTCCCCGTCAGCCATTCGCCGCGATCGGGTCGGCAGGCAGGGCGGTCGCGAGCATGTCGAGGAAGGCCCGCGTCTTGGCCGGCATCAGTTTCCGGCCCGGAAACACGGCCCACGCCGTGGCGGCAGGAAGACACCAGTCGGCCAGCACGCGCCGCAGCGCGCCGCGTCGCACGTGGGGCGCGGTGAAGTAGTCGGGCACGGCTGCGATCCCGGCGCCTGCCAGCGCCAGGCGGATCAGCAACTCCGGCGAGTTGGCGGTCGCGCGCCCGGGCGGCACGCCTTCCCAGCGGCGTTCGCCGCGCAGCAGCGTCCAGCTCATCGGTTCGCCGCTGCGGTGCATCAGGCGCAGGCCCTGGTGCCGCGCCAGCTCTTCCGGCGTGGCGGGCTCGCCATGTTCGGCGAGATAGGCCGGTGCGGCATACAGGCCGGCAGGAAACAACGCCACCCGGCGAGCCGCCAGCATGGCGTCGTCGGGCAGGTCGCCCATGCGCAGGGCGACGTCGAAGTTCTCCCCCAGCAGGTCCACCCGCCGTGGTGACAGGTCGAGTTCCAGACTGATCGCCGGATGCAGGGCGACGAAGGCGGCGAGCATGTCCACCAGCAACAGGTTGGCGAAATCGCTCGGCATCGACACCCGCAGCCGGCCGCTGGGGCGCGCCTGGCGGCTCTCCGCCAGCGCGCCCACGGCCTCGACCTCGGCCGCGACCTGGCGCGCATGCTCGAGCAGTGCCTTGCCGAACTCGGTGAGATTGAGCCGGCGGGTGGTGCGCAGCATCAGGCGTTCGCCCAGCCGCTCCTCGAGCAGCGTGATGCGGCGAGACACCGTCGACTTGGGCATGCCGAGACGTTCGGCCGCGCGACTGAAACTGCCTTCGTCGGCCACGCGGGCGAAGATCATCAGGTCGTTCGGATCGAATTGTTCCATGAGGTGAACAATGTTGTGCGGTAAGGCATCTTAATGCATTCGATCGGGACGATTAAACTGCAGTCACCGTATCGCATCGAGCGATGCCCCGACCCCCAAGGAGATGAACATGAACATTCTGCAGATCAATGGCAGCGCCCGCGTCGAAGGGGCGAACTCCACCCGTATCGCCGACGCCATCGTCGCCCGCTTGCTGGCGGCAGACCCCGCGGCCGAGCTGACGCTGCGCGACCTGGCCCGCGACCCGCATCCGGTGCTGGACGAAGCGGCGCTCGGCGCGCTGTTTACCCCGGCCGACGAGCGCAGCGCCGAACAGGCGGCACGCGTCGCGCTCGACGACGCCCTCATCGCCGAAGTGCGGGCGGCCGACGCCATCGTGCTCGGCGTGCCGATGTACAACTTCGGCGTATCCGCGCAACTGAAGAACTGGATCGACGCCATCGCCCGCGCCGGCGTCACTTTCCGCTATACCGAAAATGGTCCCGAAGGCCTGCTCAAGGGCAAGAAGGTTTACGTCGCCCTTGCCCGCGGCGGTCGCTACCGTGACACGCCGGCCGATACGCAGGTGCCCTACCGGGAGACGCTGCTCGGCTTTCTCGGCATGACCGACGTCAGCTTCATCTACGGCGAGGGTTTCGCCATGGGGCCGGACGCCGCCCGGCAGGCACTGGCCGAGGCCGAGGCGGACATCGCAGCCGCGCTCGGCTGAGCGGA
>JBFGUQ010000273.1:0-4259 GCA_041565515.1 Rhodocyclaceae bacterium
AAAGCGCGCGGGGTCGCGCGCGGCCCGCCAGGCCTCGCACTCGGACGCGGCGAGAATGCGCGTCGCGAAGCGCTCGCCGTGGCGTTCGAGCGAACGCCGGACGCGTTCGATGCGGACGATGTCGGTGCCGATGCCGTGGATCATGGCGTCCTTGCCGCCTTGCCGGGCTGCGGGGTCAATGCGCGCGCTCAGCGGCCAAGGTCGGCGGCCTCGCGCATCAGCCGCTTCATCTCGCGCACCGCGTCGCGCAGGCCGGAGAAGACGGCGCGGCTGACGATCGAATGGCCGATGTGCAGTTCGCGCAGGCCGGGCAGGCAGGCCACGGGCTGGACGTTGTAGTAGTTCAGTGCGTGGCCGGCATTGAAGCGCATGCCGAGCCGGCGCACCGCCTCGCCGGCGACCCTGAGCTTGTCGAGCTCGGCGACCACGGCCGCGCCCTCGGCGTCGCGCCCGGCAGCGTGGAAGGCGTGCGCATAAGGCCCGGTGTGCAGTTCGCACACCCTGGCGCCGATCCGCGCGGACGCTTCGACCTGGGCGGGTTCGGCATCGATGAAGACGCTGGTGACGATGCCGGCGTCGGCCAGGCGGCCGACGACGTCCTTGAGTCGCGCCTCCTGCGCGACGACGTCGAGCCCGCCCTCGGTCGTGACCTCGTGGCGTCCCTCGGGCACCAGCATCGCCATCTCCGGGCGCAGGCCGCAGGCAATGCCGACCATCTCGTCGGTTGCGGCCATCTCGAGGTTGAGCTTGATCTGGGTGAGGTCGCGCAGCTTGCGCACGTCCTCGTCGTTGATGTGGCGACGGTCCTCGCGCAGATGCACGGTGATGCCATCGGCGCCGCCGAGGTGTGCCTCCACTGCCGCCCATACCGGGTCGGGTTCCCAGGTGCGGCGCGCCTGACGCAGCGTGGCCACATGGTCGATATTGACGCCGAGTTCGATCACAGTTCCTGCAACTCCTTCAAGACCCGGCGCGACTGCAGGGGCTGGCCGCCGAGGTAGTGGTTGATCAGCGCGCGCAGCAGCAGCTTGGACTGGGCCAGCGTCTCCGCGCGCGAAAAGTCGTCGGCCGCCATGTCGAGCAGTGTCTGCCCGCTCAGCACCGGTTGCTCGCCCGACGCCTCCGCGTCGGTCGCGACGTCGTCGATCGGCACCGGTCCGCGCTCGATGACGTAACGGTAGCGCAGGCCGGCCCGCACCGGTTCGGCGCCGTCGGCCCCGGTGTCGAGTCCGACCTCGTAGCCCAGGTCCTGCAGCAAGGCGAGCTCGAAGCGGCGCAGCACCGGCGGCGGGCTGTCGCCGCGGCCGAGCGCGCGCAAGGCGTCGGCGTAGGCTGCAAACAGGCGCGGATGCGCATCCTCGCGCGCGGTGAGGCGCACCAGCAGTTCGTTCAGGTAGTAGCCGCAGATCAGCGCCCGGCCGGTCAGCAGTGGCTGCCCGCCCTGCCATTCGGCGCGGGCCAGGGTCTTCACCTCGCCGCCGCCGGACCAGTCCATCAACAGCGGCTGGAAGGCCATCAGCACGCCGCGCAGCGCCGACAGGGGTCGGCGCGCACCCTTCGCCGCCAGGGCGACCCGGCCGTGGTCGCGGGAAAAGACCTCGACGATCAGGCTGGTCTCTCGCCACGGCAGGCTGTGCAGCAGCCACGCGGGCTGCTGTTCGATGCGCTGTTTCGGGCCGGCCACGACGCGGCGGGCTTATTCGTAGCCGAGGCTCTTGAGGGCGCGCTCGTCGTCTGCCCAGCCGCTCTTGACCTTGACCCAGACTTCGAGGAACACCTTGCCGTCGAACAGCTTCTCGAGCTCGACCCGGGCCTCCGAGGAGATGCGCTTGAGCTTCTCGCCGCCCCTGCCGATCACCATGGCCTTGTGGCCGGCCTTGTCGACGATCACCGCCGCGTGAATGCGGCGCAGCCGGCCCTCGACCTCGAACTTCTCGATCTCGACCGCGACACCGTAGGGCAGTTCGTCTCCGAGCAGGCGGAACAGCTTCTCGCGCAGGAATTCGGCGGCCAGGAAGCGCTCGCTGCGATCGGTGATCTCGTCCTCGGCGTACATCGGCGCGCCGGTCGGCAGCAAGGGCGTGGCGGCGCCGATCAAGGCGTCCACATTGGTCCCGCGCTCGGCCGACAGCGGCACGATCTCGACGAATTCGCGCAAGGCACGCACCTCGTCGATGAACGGCAGCAGGCGCGACTTGTCCTTGAGCTGGTCGACCTTGTTGATCACCAGCACGACCTTGGCGTCGGCCGGGATCACCTCCATCACCTTGCGGTCGCCGTCGCCGAAACGACCCGCCTCGATGACGAAGAACACCAGGTCGACATCGGACAGGACCTGCGACACCGTGCGATTCATCGAGCGGTTCAGCGCGTTGCGGTGCTGGGTCTGGAAACCCGGCGTGTCGACGAAGACGAACTGCGCATCGGCGTTGGTGAGGATGCCGGTGACGCGGTGGCGCGTCGTCTGCGCCTTGCTCGAGACGATGCTGATCTTCTGACCGATCAGGCGGTTGAGCAGGGTCGACTTGCCCACGTTCGGGCGTCCGACGATGGCGACGAAGCCGGTGTGAAAACCTGCGGCCGACTGCTCGCCGGTTTGATCCTGTATGTTCATCTCTTCCTCAACTCGGCCAGCGCCAGCTCGGCCGACTGCTGCTCGGCTGCTCGACGGCTCGGACCACGGCCGATGGTGCGGACGCCGAACTTGGCGATCTCGCACGCGACCTCGAATTCCTGCGCATGGGCCTCGCCCAGCACCTTTTCCATGACGTAGTTGGGCAGCGCGATGCGCCTGCCCTGCAGCCATTCCTGCAATGCGGTCTTCGGGTCCTTGCTCGGCTTGCGCGGATCGACCTCGTTCAGCAGCGGTGCGTAGAGGCGATCGATCACCGCCTTGGCCGCGGGGAAGCCGGCATCGATGTACACCGCCGCGAAGAGCGCCTCGAGCGCGTCGGCGAGGATCGACGGCCGGCGGAAACCGCCCGACTTGAGTTCGCCCTCGCCCAGACGCAGGCAGTCGCCAAGATCGAGCTGGAGGGCGATCCGATGCAAGGCCTCCTGGCGCACCAGTGAAGCCCGAACGCGCGAAAGCTCGCCCTCGCGCAGGGCGTCGAAGCGCTCGAAGAGCGCCATCGAGGTCACGCAGTTGAGGATGCTGTCGCCGAGGAACTCGAACCGCTCGTTGTTGGGAAGACCGAAGCTGCGATGGGTCAGCGCTTCGAGCAGCAGTGCCGGGTTGCCGAAGGCGTGGCCGAGGTCACGCTGCAGTCGTTCAAGCGACATTCGCTCAGCGGCCCGCGCTGCTGGCGGAGAAGTCGATCAGCAGGCTGACGTTGGCGACGACCGGGACCTTGCGCGCGTACTCGACCTCGACCACCGTCTTGCCGCCGGGCTTGGTGATGACCAGGTCGACGCCGGACACGGTGGATACCTGGTCGATGTAGCCGCGACGGTCGAAGCTGCGACGAAGCTCGATCACCGGCGTGCCGGCGTCGCCTTCGTCGGCGATGATCTTCACGATGCGCTGGATGGCGAGGTATTCGTTGATCGCGGGCACCGTGCGAAAGCCGATGAGCAGCACGAAGGCCGCGAGGCCGCCGACGATGATCACGCTGATCAGGCTCAGGCCCTGCTGACGCTTCATGTGCATGGATATTCGTCCCCGAAACTCAGTGGAAGCTGCCGATGCGCTTCATGTCGTTGAAATTGAACCAGATGAAGAAGGCCCGACCGACGATGTTCTGCTCCGGCACGAAACCCCACACCCTGCTGTCGCTGCTGGCGTCGCGGTTGTCGCCCATGACGAAGTAATGGCCTTCTGGCACCGTGCAGCTGACGCCGCCGCTAGTATAGGTGCAGTGATCGCGCTGCGGAAAGTTCATGACCTGGGTGAGAAAAGCCGGCGCGTCGCGCTCGATCAGCACGGAATGCTCGACCTCGCCGAGTTTCTCCGAATACTGCGGCGAGTAGTACAGCCGGTCGGGGTGCAGGTAGTTGCCCGAGTTCTCCGTCGCGACCGTCTCGCCGTTTATGCGCAGGCGCTTGTTCAGGTATTCGACCTTGTCGCCGGGCAGGCCGACCACGCGCTTGATGTAGTCGAGCGTCGGGTCCGGCGGGTAGCGGAACACGATGACGTCGCCGCGCTCCGGGCTGTTGAGGTCGATGATCTTCTTGTTGATCACCGGCAGACGGATGCCGTAGGTGTATTTATTGACGAGGATGAAGTCGCCCACCAGCAGGGTCGGAATCATCGAGCCGGA